>NZ_BCBG01000022.1:0-84489 GCF_001320485.1 Pseudomonas sp. NBRC 111130 | reverse complement strand
GATGCACGGCGTGCAGATCAGCGACGACGATCGCCGCACCCTGGTCAAGTACCTGGCCGACAAGCAGGGCCTGGCGCCGAGCGAGACCGATGGCGTGCGCTACGCCATGGAGCGCCGGCTCAACACCGTCGAGCACTTCGATACTCAGCTCAGCGAAACCTGCGGGCGCTGCCACTCCGGTGCCCGTGTCGCGCTGCAGCGGCGCCCGGCGCAGGAATGGGAGCACCTGGTCAACTTCCACCTTGGCCAATGGCCGTCCCTCGAATACCAGGCCCAGGCGCGTGACCGCGACTGGCTGGAGATCGCCCTCAAACAGGTGGTACCCGACCTGGCCAGGCGCTTCCCGCTGGAGAGCCCGGCCTGGGCTGAATGGCAGAAGGCCAGGCCTGCCGCAGACGCGCTGGCGGGGCAGTGGGCGTTCAGCGGCCACATGCTGGCCAAGGGCGATGTGCGTGGGGTGATGACTGTGACTGCCGACCAGGGCGATACCTTCAAGGTCGAGGTCAAAGGCAGCTACGCCGACGGCACGCCGTTCAATGGCAGTGGCACGGCGCTGCTCTACAACGGTTATGAATGGCGCGGCAACGTCAAGGTGGGCGACAGCAACCTGCGCCAGGTGTTTGCCGCGCTGGACGGCGAAATGAAAGGCCGCATGTTCGAGGCCGATCACGACGAGCGTGGCCTGGACTTCATCGCCGCCAAAGAGGGCAAGGCGCGCTTGTTGGCGGTCCAGCCTGCGTTCATCAAGGCCGGTGGCGAGAGCGAGATCACCCTGGTCGGCACCGGCCTGGCCGGCAAGCCCGACCTGGGGGCTGGCGTTGAGGTGAGCGAAGTGCTGGAACAGACCCCGACCCTGGTGCGTGTCAAGGCCCGCGCTGCCGCCGATGCCAAGCCCGGCCAGCGCGAGGTGGGCGTGGGTGAAATCAAGGGCGCCAACCTGGCGGTCTATGACAAGGTCGAGGAAGTAAAGGTGGTGCCGGCATTCTCCATCGCCCGTATCGGCGAGAACGGTGCCTCGGTGCCCAAGGTTCAGGGCCGTTTCGAAGCCGAAGCCTGGGGCAAGGATGGCAGTGGCCAGCCGCTGCGCATCGGCTACCTGCCGGCCAGCTGGAAGGTCGAGCCATTCAACGAGCGTGCGGTCGAGGACGAAGATGTCAGGTTCGCCGGGCAGATGCAGGCCGACGGGGTGTTCGTGCCAGGCGGGGCCGGGCCGAACCCGGCGCGCAAGATGATGACCAACAACGCCGGCAACCTGAAGGTCATCGCCACCTTGGCAGACGGCGGCCAGCGTGGTGAAGGCCACATGATCGTCACCGTTCAGCGTTGGAACAACCCGCCGCTGCCGTAAGGGCGGGGTGTAACGGTTTTGCCAACGGATCGATTATCGGGAGGTCGCCATGGGCGCGCTACTGAACCTGGTCGAACGCAACCTGCACGAAGTGCAGGTTGATGCTGACCGCATGCTGTTCCATATCCCCAGCAGTTCGCTGTTCACCGCCGACGCGGTGACCGGTAGCATCATCGACACCCTGCGCCAGCAAGGCTGCTCGGCCGAGGCGCTGATGCAGCGCCTTGGCCAGCAGTTTGCCAGCGACGATATCCAGGACACCTTGCGCGAGCTGATCGCGCTGGAGCTGGTCAGCGACGGCTCGCCGCTGACCCCGGAAATCGCCCTCAAGCAGGTCGAGCGCACGGCGCTGAACACCGTGGTGCTCAACGTCAACACCGGCTGCAACCTCAGCTGCACCTACTGCTACAAGGAAGACCTGGACAAACCGTCCGCGGGCAAGAAGATGAGCACCGCCACCGCCGAAGCCTCGGTGGAGATGCTGCTCAAGGAATCACCCGACGAAGCACGCTACAGCGTGGTGTTCTTCGGCGGCGAGCCGCTGTCCAACCGGCCGCTGATCGAGCACATGGTCGCCTATTGCGAGCGGCGCTTCGCCGAGGCTGGCAAGCAGGTGGAGTTCATCATGACCACCAACGCGACCCTGCTGACCGAAGAGATCATCGACTGGCTCGACGCCCACCGCTTCGGCCTGTCGATCAGCATCGACGGCCCGAAGACCGTGCATGACCGCAACCGCATCACGGTGGGCGGGCAGGGCACCTATGACGTGGTGCGGCGCAAGGCCGACCTGCTGCTGTCGCGCTACACCAGCCGCCCGGTGGGCGCGCGGGTCACGCTGACCCGTGGCATCACCGATGTGGAGACCATCTGGAACCACCTGTTCAACGAGATGGGCTTTGCCGAAGTCGGCTTTGCCCCAGTCACCTCCGGCGACATGGCCGACTTCAACCTCACCGGCGAAGAGCTGGTACAGGTTTTCGCCAACATGAAGGCGCTGGGCCGCACGTACCTGGAAGCAGCGCTGGAGCACCGCAACATCGGCTTCTCCAACCTGCACCAGCTGATCACCGACATCCACGAAGGCCACAAGAAGGCCCTGCCGTGCGGTGCCGGGCTGAAGATGCTGGCCGTCGACTACGAGGGCGAGTTGAACCTGTGTCACCGCTTCACCGGCTCCAGCCTGCCGACCTTTGGCAACGTCCACCAGGGCGTGAAGCAGGCGCAGCTCAACGAATTCCTGTCGCAGCGCCTGGACCGCAGCAACACCGGCTGTGACAGCTGCCGCATCCGCAACCTGTGCTCCGGCGGGTGCTACCACGAGAGCTATGCCCGTTACGGCGACCCGCAGCACCCGACCTACCACTACTGCGAGTTGATGCGCGACTGGGTCGACTTCGGCATCGAAGTCTACAGCCGCATCATGGCCGCCAACCCGGCCTTCATCGACCGCTACATCACCCCGCGGAAGGCGCACTGACATGAAGCACTTGAAGCCCCTGAACAACAAGGCGCGCATCCTCGAGCAGGCCGCCGCCGAAGACCGCGTCGAAGCAGTCATGGCCATGAGCGCGGTGGCCGGTTGCACCGCCACCACCGACCCGGGTTGGGAAGTGGACGCCTTTGGCGGCGTCAGCTCGCTGTGCCAGCCGATGGAGGCCGACCTATATGGCTGTTCCGACCCCTGCTGGTGGCCGGCCCAGGTGCCGGACATGATGAGCACCTATCAGGACTGGAACGCCCAGGCGAACAACTCCCAGGAAGACTGGCGCAACCTCGGCACCGTGTTCCCGAAAGACAAGTGACCGGCCGACAATAATGACAAGGGGAAACCGCATGAAAGCTGGACGCTGCGCGCAGCTCGCGCTGACCATCGCCGCCACGGCCTGCGCCTGGGCGGTACAGGCCGATGATGCCGGGCCGGCCCTCAAGGCTGGCCAGGAATACCTGATCACCACCAACTACCCGAACAACCTGCACGTCATCGACGTGGCCAGCGACACGCTGTACAAGAGCTGCCAGATGCCCGACAAGTTCGGCCCCGGCAGCGCAGTGATGGCGCCGGACAACCGCACCGCCTACGTGCTCAACAACCACTATGGCGATATCTACGGTATCGACCTGGACACCTGCAGGACCACCTTCCACGCCAACCTGTCCAGCGTGCCGGGTGAAGTCGGCAAGTCGATGTACTCGTTCGCCCTGAGCCCGGATGGCAAAGAGGTGTACGCCACCGTCAACCCGACCCAGCGGTTGAATGATCACTATGTGGTCAAGCCGCCGCGCCTGGAGGTCTACAACACTGCCGATGGCCTGCAGGCCAAGCCGGTGCGGACCTTCCCGATGCCGCGCCAGGTGTACCTGATGCGCACCGCCGACGATGGCAGCCTGTTCGTCGCCGGGCCGGACATCTACAAGATGGACGTGCAGACCGGCAAATACACCGTGGCGCTGCCGCTGCGCAATTGGAACCGCAAGGGCTACAGCGCCCCTGACGTGCTGTACTTCTGGCCGCACCAGAGCCCGCGCCACGAGTTCTCGATGCTTTACACCATCGCCAGGTTCAAGGACGCCAAGCAGGACCCGAACGAGGCGCAGCCGCTGTATGGCTACTTGAGCATCGACCTCAAGACCGGCAAGGCCCATACCCAGGAATTCGCCGACCTGACCGAACTCTACTTCACCGGCCTGCGTTCGCCGAAGGATCCGAACCAGATCTACGGCGTGCTCAACCGCCTGGCCAAATACGACATCAAGCAGCGCAAGCTGATCAAGGCGGCCGATCTGGAGCACACCTACTACTGCGTGACCTTCGACAAGAAGGGCGACAAGTTGTACCTGGGCGGCACCTTCAATGACCTGGCGGTGTTCGACCCGCAGACACTGGAGAAAGTGAAGAACATCAAGCTGCCGGGCGGGGACATGTCCACCACCACGCCGCAGGTGTTCATCCGCTGAATCGGTGTGAGCCGCTTCGCGGGCCCACCCGCGAAGCGGCCGGCACAGGCAATGACAGGCTCAGCCTTGCAGCAACTCCGGGCTGTTGAAATTGCTCAACCGGCGATCATCCTCGGCACACTCCAGCCCTTGTACCGCCTCCCGCAGCAAGGCCTTCTGCAAACTCCGCTCACCCGCCGCCCAGGCCCGCTCCAGCACCGGCAGCACCCGGCATGGCAGGACACTGAACATAGGTTGCCAATACCCGCCCTGGCGCACCATCGCAGCGCTGTCGCTGGCCACTGCTGCCTCCAGCAGCGCTGCGATCAATGCCCGGTCAACCAACGGTGCGTCACACGCCAGCAGCACCACCCACTCATGCCGGGCCGCCTTCAGCCCGGCAATCACCCCGGCCAGCGGGCCGGGGAAGTCCGCTTCGGCATCGCCCACCAGTTGGTCAGCATAAGCGGCATACGCCTGCTGGTTGCGGTTGCAGGAAATCACCAGGTCATCGGTGAGCGGCCTCACGGTATGGTGGATATGCGCGACCAACGGTTCGCCGCGCCATTGCAGCAGGCCTTTGTCACGCCCGCCCATGCGCTGGCCGCGGCCACCGGCGAGGATCAGGGCAGAGCAGGGGGGCAGGGTATCAGGCATGAAAAAGGGTTCCGGGCAGTCAATGCCGGAACCCTCTCATTCAACGCCCGGCTTGTCCAGTCAGGCTTCGCTGGCCTGCGTCTGTTCGGCCTTGTTGCGGTCGCGTCCAGCCAGGCGCATCACCACCACGAAGAACACTGGCACGAACACCACTGCCAGGGTGGCGCTGAGCATCCCGCCGATCACACCGGTGCCGATCGCCTGCTGGCTCGCGGAACTTGCGCCGGTAGCGATGGCCAACGGCACCACACCGAGGATGAACGCCAGCGAGGTCATGACGATCGGCCGCAGGCGCAGGCGGGCGGCCTGTACGGCGGCGTCGACAGCGTCCACACCCTGGTCGACCAGCTCCTTGGCGAACTCGATGATGAGGATGGCGTTCTTCGCCGACAGGCCAATCAGGGTGATCAGGCCGACTTTGAAGAACACGTCGTTGGGCATGCCCCGCAGGGTCACCGCCAGCACCGCGCCAAGCACGCCGAGCGGTACCACCAGCAGCACGGCGGTGGGGATCGACCAGCTTTCGTACAGCGCCGCCAGGCACAGGAACACCACCAGCAACGACAACGCCATCAGCAGTGGCGCCTGGCTGCCGGACAGGCGTTCCTGCAGCGACAGGCCGGTCCACTCCAGGCCGGCGCCGGCCGGCAGCTGGGCGACCAGGCGCTCGATTTCGGCCATGGCCTCACCCGAGCTGTAGCCCGCTGCCGGCTCTCCGGAAATCGCCACCGCCGGGTAGCCGTTGTAGCGGGTCAGTTGCACCGGGCCGCTGACCCACTTGGCCTGGACGAACGCGCCCAGGGGCACCATCTTGCCGCTGTTGTTGCGCACGTGGATCTTCAGCAAGTCTTCCACCTGGCTGCGCTGGTCGCCTTCGGCCTGCACCACCACCCGCTGCATGCGGCCCTGGTTGGGGAAGTCGTTGACGTAGCTGGAGCCCACAGCAACGTCCAGCACCGAGCCGATGGCGGCGAATGAAACGCCCAGGGCGTTGGCCTGGCGACGGTCGATTTCCAGCTGCACCTGCGGGCTTTCGGCCAGCGAGGACTCGCGCACGTTGGCCAGCAGCTTGCTCTTGTGCGCGCCGGCCAGCAGTTCGTCACGGGCGGCCATCAGCGCCTCATGACCCATGCCGCCGCGGTCCTGCAGGCGCAGTTCAAAGCCGGTCGACTCACCCAGGCCGTCGATCGGTGGTGGCAGCACGGAATAGGCCACGGCGTCCTTGAGCTGGGTGAAGGCCAGGGTGGCCCGGTCGGCGATCGACTGCGCGCTGTCGTCGCCACCGCGCTCGGACCAGTCCTTGAGCGTGGTGAAGGCCAGCGCGGCGTTCTGGCCGCTGCCCGAGAAGCTGAAACCGAGGATCAGCGTGGTGTTGCCGACGCCCGGCTCCTCGGCGTTGTGCGCCTCGATCTGGGCGGCGACCTGCTCGGTGCGCATGCGGCTGGCACCGGGTGGCAGCTGGATGTCGGTGATGGTGTAACCCTGGTCTTCGGTGGGCAGGAACGCCGTAGGCAACTGGCTGAAGCCATATCCCAGCACGGCCAGCAGCACGCCATACAGCAACAGGTAGCGGCCACTGCGCTTCAGCGCTTGCAGCACCCAGCGCTGGTAACCGTTGCTCAGGCTTTCGAAGCGGCGGTTGAACCAACCGAAGAAGCCTTGGCGTTGCTGATGCTCGCCCTTGGCCAGCGGTTTGAGCAGGGTGGCGCACAGGGCCGGGGTCAGGCTCAGGGCGAGGAACGCCGAGAACAGGATCGACACCGCCATCGACAGCGAGAACTGCTGGTAGATCACACCTACCGAACCCTTCATGAAGGCCATCGGCAGGAATACTGCCACCAGCACCAGGGTAATGCCGACGATGGCGCCGCTGATCTGGCCCATGGCCTTGCGTGTGGCCTCGCGAGGCGGCAGGCCTTCCTCGGCCATGATCCGCTCGACGTTCTCCACCACCACGATGGCATCGTCGACCAGGATACCGATGGCCAGCACCATGCCAAACAGGGTCAGTACGTTGACCGAGAAACCCATCGCCAGCATCACGGCGAACGTGCCCATCAGCGCCACGGGTACTACCAGGGTCGGGATCAGCGTGTAGCGCAGGTTTTGCAGGAACAGGAACATCACCGCAAACACCAGCAGCATGGCTTCGAACAGGGTGTTGATGACCTGCTGGATTGATACCTTGACGAACGGCGAGGTGTCGTAGGGGATGTCGTACTTGACGCCTTCGGGGAAGTAGCGCGACAGCTCTTTCATCTTCGCCCGCACCAGGGTGGCGGTTTCCATGGCGTTGGCGCCCGGTGCCAGTTGCACGCTGAAAGCGGTGGCCGGCTTGCCGTTCAGGCGGGTGCCGTACTGGTACTCCTGGGCGCCGATTTCGACCCGTGCGACATCGCCGACGGTGACACTGGAGCCATCCGGGTTGGCGCGCAGGACAATGGCGGCGAATTCCTCCGGCGTGCTCAGCTGGCCGCGGACCACCACGTTGGCGGTGATTTCCTGGGTGCCGCGGGCGGGCAGGTCGCCGATGCTGCCGGGGGCGACCTGGGCGTTCTGCGCGGCAATGGCCTCGGCCACATCGTTGGGGGTGAGGTTGAAACCGATCAGCCTGCGCGGGTCGATCCAGATGCGCATGGCGCGCTCGGAGCCATACAGCTGCGCCTTGCCGACGCCCTTGAGGCGGCGGATTTCGTTCATCACGTTGCGTGCAAGGATGTCCGACAGTGCGGTTTCATCGAGGCTGCCGTCCTCGGAGGTGAGGGTGCCGAGCAGCAGGAAGCCGGTGGACACCTTCTCCACCTGCAGGCCTTGCTGGGTGACCTGGCGCGGCAGGCGCGACTCGACCACTTTGAGGCGGTTTTGCACATCGACCTGGGCCAGGTCGGGGTGAGTGCCCGGCTCGAAGGTAGCGGTGATGGTGGCGCTGCCCAGGCTGCTTTGTGACGAGAAGTACAACAGGTTGTCGGCGCCGTTGAGCTCCTGCTCGATCAGGCTGACCACGCTTTCGTCCAGGGTCGCCGCCGAGGCGCCAGGGTACACGGCGTAGATTTCCACCTGCGGCGGCGCCACGTTGGGGTACTGCGCCACCGGCAGCCGGGGGATGGCCAGGGCGCCGGCAAGCAGGATGAACAGCGCGATCACCCAGGCGAAGATCGGGCGGTCGATGAAGAACTGCGGCATGGATCAGGCCCTCACTGGCCGTTGTGCTGGACGATGGACTGAGCCTCGGCGTCGACCTGGACCTGGTCGCCCGCCTTGACGTGTTGCAGGCCTTCGACCACGACCCGTTCGCCGGGCGCCAGGCCCTCGCTGACCCGCCAGCGATCACCTTGGGCATTGCCCAGCACCACCGGGCGTTCGCTGATGCGCGACTGCGCGTCGACCACCAGCACTTTCGGCACCCCGGCACTGTCGCGCAGGATGGCCCGCTGCGGCACGCTCAGGCCCTTGGGCTGCACAGCTTGCTGAAGGCGCACGCGCACGTAGCTGCCCGGCAGCAGGTCGAGGTCCGGGTTGGGGAATTCACTGCGCAGGGTGATCTGGTTGGTGCTCGGGTCGACACTGATGTCGGAGAACAGCAGCTTGCCCGGCAGCGGGTAGGCACTGCCATCGTCCTGGATCAGCGTGGCACGGGCCTGGCCGTCGCCGGCCTGTTGCAGCTCCCCGGCGCGCAGTGCACGGCGCAGGGCGTTGAGTTCGCGGGTCGACTGGGTGACGTCGGCATGGATCGGGTCGAGCTGCTGGATGGTCGCCAGCGGCGTGGTCTCGTTCTGGCCGACCAGGGCACCTTCGGTGACCAGGGCGCGGCCGATGCGCCCGGGAATCGGCGCGGTGACCGTGGCGTAACCCAGGTTCAGGCGGGCGCGCTCCAGCGCGGCCTTGGCTTCGGCAACGGCAGCGTCGGCCTGGAGGAAGGCGGCGCGGGCGTTGTCGTACTCCTGGCGGCTGACCGCCTTGTCGTCGACCAGCTGGCGGTAGCGCTGCTCTTGCAGGCGTGCCTGGTACAGGGTGGCTTCGGCCTTGGCCAGGATGGCGCGGGCGCTGTCGTGGTCGGCCTTGAACGGCGCCGGGTCGATGAGGAACAGCACATCGCCCTGTTTGACGTCGCTGCCTTCGCGGTACACCCGCTTGAGCACCACGCCCGCGACGCGCGCGCGCACTTCTGCCGTGCGCGGCGCGAGGATGCGCCCGCTCAGTTCGGTGCTGACGGCCAGTGGCTGCAGTTGCAGGGTCTCGACCCGGACCTGGGGTACGGGTTGTTTTTCGTCCTGCTCGGCCGCGTCGTCGCAACCGGCCAGGGGCAGGGCAAGCAGCGCCACGAGCGCCAGGGGGCGCAGGCGCGGGGGGAGGGTAATAGGCATGCGGATCTTCCGATGATGACCCCGCATATCCTAAGGCAATCGTTCCTCGGACGGCTGTTAACACCTGTAGGACCTGTGTGAAAAAGTGTTAAGAACAGTCCTACCGGTTTGTAGGATTCTATATTCTCCATCAACCTGTGCCGACCTCTTCGCGGGCAAGCCCGCTCCCACAGGGGCCGCGCAAGATCTGAATCCTGTGATGTACCTGTGGGAGCGGGCTTGCCCGCGAAGAGGCCGGTGAAGCTTTCCTCACATTTATTTCCTTCTCATATGCCCAACATTCTCCTGGTCGAAGATGACAGTGCGCTGTCCGAGCTGATCGCCAGCTACCTGCAACGCAACGATTTCCATGTCCGGGTGATAGCCCGTGGCGATCACGTGCTGGACGCGTTCCGGCAAGACCACCCCGACCTGGTGATTCTCGACCTGATGCTCCCCGGTATCGACGGCCTGCAACTGTGCCGCCTGCTGCGCCAGGAATCGCAGAGCCTGCCGATACTGATGCTGACCGCCCGCGACGACAGCCACGACCAGGTGCTGGGCCTGGAGATGGGGGCCGACGATTACGTGACCAAACCTTGTGAGCCCCGGGTACTGTTGGCCCGTGTGCGCACCTTGCTGCGCCGCAGCAGCGTCAACGAGCCGCGCCTGGACAACCACCAGATCGTCATCGGTGGCCTGCGTATCGACCTCGCCGAGCGCCAGGTCAGCTGGCGTGGCGAAGAGGTGGAGCTGTCCAGTGGCGAATACAACCTGCTGGTGGTGCTGGCGCGCAATGCCGGTGTGGTACTCAGCCGCGACCGCATTCTCCAGCAACTGCGCGGCATCGAATTCAACGGTACCGACCGTTCGGTGGACGTGGCCATTTCCAAGCTGCGCCGCAAGTTCGACGACAATGCCGGCGAGGCCCGCAAGATCAAGACCGTGTGGGGCAAGGGTTACCTGTTCAGCCGTGTCGAGTGGGAGTGCTGACGCGCCATGCTGAAAATCCTGGTGCGCCTGTATCTGGTCATCATCGTCGCTTACGCCGGGGCATTGCTGTTGATCCCGGACGCCATCGTCGGCCTGTTCCATGACCGTTTCATGGCCTACAACCTGGACCAGGCCAAGGGTGTGCAGTCGCTCATCGTGCGCCAGTTCCAGCAGGCGCCGCAGGCGCAATGGCCGGCGGTGGAGCAGGACCTGGCCAAGGTCTTTGCGCCACTGGAGGTCAAGCTGCTGCGTAGCGAAGAGGCCGGCCTGAGCGCGCAAGAGAAAGCGCGTCTGGAGCACGGCCTGTATGCCGTGCGCATCGGTGACTGGGGCTATTACAGAACGGCACTGGCACCGTTGGATCAGGACTGGCTGGTCAGCCTGCATTCACCACCAGACCCACTGGACATCAACGTGTTGTCCTGGGGTGTGACGGTACTGATCGGCGCGGCCATGCTCGGCTGCCTGCTGCTCTGGGTGTGGCCGCACTGGCGCGACCTTGAGCGCCTGAAGGAAACCGCCCGGCGCCTGGGCCAAGGGCAGATGGCCGAGCGCACGCACATCTCGCCGCACTCGAACATCGGCGAACTGGCAGGGGTGTTCGACACCATGGCCAGTGACCTCGAACGCCACGTCAACCAGCAGCGCGAACTGCTCAACGCGGTGTCCCACGAGCTGCGCACGCCACTGACCCGGCTGGATTTCGGCCTGGTGCTGCTGTTCGACGAGGTGCCAGCCGCCAGCCGCAAGCGCCTGCTGGAGCTGGTCGGGCACGTGCGCGAGCTGGATGAACTGGTGCTCGAGCTGCTGTCGTACAGCCGCCTGTACAACGCCGACCAGGCCCGTGAGCGGGTCGAAGTGTCGTTGCTGGAGCTGGTTGACAGCGTGCTCGGCGGCTTTGCCGAAGAACTCGATACCCGCGCCATCCAGTGGGAGGTGCAGGCCGAGGGCAACCTGCCACGCTTCGTGCTGGACCCGCGGCTGACCGCTCGGGCGGTGCAGAACCTGGTGCGCAACGCCATGCGCTACTGCGATGAAAGCCTGTTGCTGCGGCTGCGACTGGAGGAGGACGGTGCTTGCCTGTTGACCGTGGAGGATGACGGCATCGGCATCCCGGCCGAGGAGCGTGAGCGGATCTTCCAGCCGTTCTACCGCCTGGACCGCAGCCGCGACCGCAATACCGGTGGCTTTGGCCTGGGCCTGGCGATCAGCCGCCGGGCAATCGAGGGGCAGGGCGGGACGCTGACCGTGGCGCAGTCGGCGCTGGGCGGGGCGCAGTTCAGGATTCGGCTGCCAGCTGGCTAGTCCATAGCACGAAGCGGTCCTTGCCGCTGTGCTTGGCCTCGTACAGCGCCTGGTCGGCATGTATCAGCGCCATGCTGAGCGTCTCACCGCTGTCCACCCTGGCCAGGCCGATACTGATGGTTACCGGTGGCACGCCAAGATCCTTGCGCACCCGCTCGCACAAGGCCGCCACGCATCGCTCGGCAGCCTGCTGATTCAGCCCGGCGAAGAAGATGGCGAACTCCTCGCCACCCAGCCGGGCGAATTCGTGCCCTTGCACCCCCGCCTTGATATGCACCGCCACGCGCTTGAGTACGGCGTCGCCCACGTCATGGCCGTAGCGGTCGTTCACCCGCTTGAAATTGTCGATGTCGATCATCGCCAGGTATTGCCCGGGCGTGCCCAGGCGGATCTGGCGTTCGGCATTGGTCATGAACGCCCGGCGGTTGGGGATCTCGGTCAGGGCGTCGAAGTAAGCCTGCTCCAGCAGTACCTTGGACAGGTAGAAATTGTGCAGCTTGGCCTGGCGTATCTGCAGGTAGCTGTAGATCACCAGCCCGCTGAGGAACACCGCGTAGCTCAGCAGCATGGCACCTTCGAGCTGATCGACATCGATGCGGGTGTGGTAGAAGGGGCTGAGCATGGCCCAGGTGATGGCCATGGCGCAGAAGAACGACCAGCGCCGTACCGGCAGCACCGAAACGGCATAGAGCACGGTCGACACGCCGAGCACCAGCCACACCGGGCGCAAGGGTTCGGGAATGCCTTCAATCACCAGGCGCATGCCCAGGGTGATGACGGCGATGAACAGCAGGTTGAGCACGTCGAAATGGTGGCTGCGACGGGTAAAGCGCAGTACCACGGTGAGGCAGCCGAGCAGGCCCATGAACAGGTAGGACAGCCAGGTGAAGCCCTGGCTGCCAAGGAAGCTGACAATCAGGTCGAAGACCAGCCAGATGGCGATGCTGACGCAGAATATCAGCATGCAGAACGGGCGCATCGATTCGAATTCGTGCTGGCGGAATTCGGCGCGCAGGGCGGCGGGGGCGACCTGCTTGCGCACGTGCTCTTCGATGGTCTTGAACATCAGGGGCTCCTGGGAGTACTGCATCGCCCGTACTGGCCTCTTCGCGGGTGAACCCGCTCCCACAGGGATTGCACAGATCCGAACGACAGTGGAGATCCTGTGAAGCGGGTTCACCCGCGAAGAGGCCGATACAGACAGACTTCAGTTCTGTGGCAGAACACTCCGGGCCCAAGGCCGGTAGCGCAGCGCAAACACCGCCTCGGCATGGCACCCACCGCTCATCTTCGGTTGCGCAGGTTCAGCCCGAAACGGCTGCCCTGGACCGCTCACCTGGCGAAACGCCTCGCGCACCACCCCCACCCGACAGGGCAGCGCCTGTTCGTAACGCTGGCGCACCAGCGGCGGCAAGCGCCCGGTCCCGGCACCGTCCTGCCACCACACAGTCAAGCCCAACCCGGCCAATTGATCCAGCCAGGCGCCATTGACCCGTGGCGCCAGCTTGCCGGCGCTGAACGCGCTGATGTGCAGCGGCTTGTCCAGCCGCCGGTTGAAGGCTTGCAGTTGGCTGTACAACGCCTCGCGACGACTGCTGTCGCGAAAGTGCAGGTCGTCCAGTTCCATGGGCAGGTACCAGCCGGCAACGGGCAATTGCCAGTGCTGGCGAACCTGTTGGTACTGGCTCATGGAGCGGCCCAGTTGCGACTTCCAGTAAGTGTTCAGGCCGTCACCGTCGAGTTCCTCGATGCGCTGGTAGTAGGCCGGGTCCAGGTACAGCCCGAGCACCAGCTCCAGGCCTTGGGCGTGGGCCTCGCGCAGGCTGTTGGCCAGCCAGCCCTGGGCACCGCCGAAGTCACTGTCGCCGTAGGCACTCCACTGCACGATCAGCGTCGTGCCACCTTGCGCCTTGGTGGCGCGCCACAGTTGCTGCCATTGCGACTGGGTCACCGCGGCGTCGCGGTTGAGTGGCTGGTAGAACAGGCGTTGGTCGGCCACGGCCGGCAGGCACAGGGCGAGCATGCAGATTGCCAGGAACGTACGCATCAGAAGCTCATCTCCGCGCCAACCAGCACGCCATTGGCGCTTTTGTAGAGGTTGCCACCCAGCGACTGCTGGTACTCGGCGCGCACCTTCAGCGAGCCGCGGTAGGCGTTGTAGCGGTCGTCGTCGAACCACCATTGCCAGCGCACACCGACCCCGGCCCGAGTGTCCTGGCGCCAGTCGTTGCTTGGGTCCTGGCTGGAAAACTCGAAGAAGCCGTACGGCATGAGCGTTTGTGGCGAGTTGCCGGGCAGCTTCCAGGCATGGCCCTGCTGGTAGCGCGACAGCCAGGCGTGGTCGCCGGCGCGGGTCCACCAGGCGGCATCGAGGTAGAGGAAGCGCTCGTTCCAGTCGTCTTCGTCGACCCGCCAGTCGTTGCGCCAGTCGCCCTGGTCGAGGAACGAGGCGGTGGCGCGCAGCAGCAGGTCGTTGCTCGATTCGGCGTGCTGGCGCAAGTCGCCCCAGTTGCCGCCCACCTTGGAGGGGTTCAGCAGCTGGCCCAGGCTCAGGCCGCTGTAGTGGTCATCGTCGATCTGCCGCTGGTGGTAGAGCTCGGCATACAGGTTCAGGTTGGCCTGGCCGAGCGGCTTGTAGCGCAGGCCGACGCCGGTGCCCATGCTTTGCGCATAGTCGGTGCGGCTCTGGCCGCCGAACAGCACCCGGCCATAGACCGACAAGGTGCTGCCGTTGCGGCTGGGTTCCTCGCCCAGGGCGTGGTCCCACATGGCCAGCTGCACGTTCTGTGATTGGGCGCGACGTGAGGTGCCGCTGCGCTCGCCGTTATCGAGGAACTTGTCGTTGGTCGAGGTGCCTGCCGGCGACCAGGTGCTGGCCAGGGTGATGGTGTCGCGCCGCGAGAGGGTTTCGTGGGCGCGGCGCTGGCGGTACTTGCGGGCTTCGAGGCTGCCGTATTCGTCGTCGCCATCGACCAGGTTCTCTTCCACATCGATCACCCGGCGCAGTTCGCGGCGGGCCGCTGCGCTGTTCTCGGCTTCGTCGTAGCGCAGGGCGAGGGTCTCGCCCAGGCGATAGTCCTCGGGGAAGTCGTGGGTGGCGCGTTCCAGATAAGGGATGGACTGCTGTCGCAGGGCCTTGTCCTGCGAGCCGGCCAGGCGCATGCCGTAGTCGGCACGATAGCGCGGCTGGTTGGGCTCAAGGCGCACGGCTTCGGCCAGCCACGCGGTGCTCTGCGCACTGTCGCCGGCCAGTTGCGCCGTGCTGGCGGCGGCGTAGTAGTGGTCGGCACGCGGGTTGTGCGCCAGGGCCTGGCGCTGGAAACCCAGTGCCGCGTGCAGGTCGCCCTGAGCTTGGGCGATGGCGGCACCCAGTGCCCAGTCATCGGCGCTGTTGTGTGCGGCCGCGTCCCAGTAGCGCCGGGCGGCGTCGGCATCGCCCGCATTCAAGGCGCCGCGGGCAGCGGTCAGGCGGGCGTTGTCGTTCCAGGCGCTGGCCGGCAGGTTGCGCCAGATCGGCATGGCCGCTTCGGAATCGCCGGCCGCTTCCAGGGCGTAGGCCAGGGGCAGGCGGTTGCCACTGTCGCCCAGACGTTCGGCGGCCTGGTAATAGACCACCGCTTCACCGGGTTGATCGGGCATGGCGCAGCGGCCCAGGGCCCGGTACTGGCCGGCTTCGCTCGGGTTCGCCGGGATGGCCCGGCGCACGGCGGCGCATTGGCCGTTTTCAGCCAGGCGGCCGAGCAGCTGGGCGCGGGTATCGGCGTCGACCCTGGGGATCAGCCCGAGCATGCGCTGGCTGTTCAGTGGGCCATCGTTGCGCGCATAGATATTGCCCAGGCGCTGCAGCAGGGAAGGTGTCAGGAGCCCCTGGCGACGGTCATAAGCCTGCTCCAGCAGGTTGCGGGCGCGCTCGCTCTGGCCTTGATGCAGCAACAGGTAGGTTGCTTGCTCAAGCGCGGCCAGGTCACCGTTCTGACGGTAGCGTTTTTCCCACTCGGTGGCTGTGCGGGGTTGCGGCGGCTGCACCGGGTCGCCATACAGGCGCTGCTTGAGCACTGCATAAGCGCGCGGGTCTGCGCTGGCCGGGCAGTCCTTGAACTGTTCCCGGGCAACGTCCGGGTCACGGCGTGACAACCAGTCGACGGTCTCCAGGCAAGGGCGCTGCAGCTCGTTGCTCAGCTGCCGTACCAGTGGCGCGTCATCCCCTTCACGGGCCAGCTCCCACAACTGCTGGCGTTGCTCAGGTTGCTGCAACTGCTCGGTGGGCAATTTTTCCAACCAGCGCTGCGCCAATTGGTTGTGGCCGACGGCGATGGCCCGATTGGCCATGGCAAGGCGCGTCTGGTTGGCGACTTCGGGAGAGGGGGCGCTTTGCAGCAGCTTTTCCAGGCCCTTTTCATCGACCTGCTGGACATAGGCGTTGGCCAGGCGCTGCCAGTCTTCGGGCGGCAATTGGCCCTTGTCGGCCAGAGGCTGCAGTTGCTCGATGGTTTCCTTCCAGTTACGCAACTGTTCGGCGAAGTTGGCCCGGGCCAGGCGCAGCACCTGGCCATCGTCGCGTGGCGGCAGCTGGTTGAGCCACTCCAGGGCTTTGCCGGCACCGCCGAACTTGGCCAGGCTCAGGCTGTAGGCCTGCCACAGGCGTACCCGCTGGGTGCCATCGGCGTTGGCCAGCCAGCCTTCCACTTGGCTGGCCGCAGGCGGGTCCTGCTCGATCCAGGTCAGGCGCAGCTCGAGCAGGGCGTTGGCGTATTCGGGGCCGTCGCCGACCTGCTCGGCCATGGCTTCGGCTTCCTTGTAGCGGCGCTGGTGTGCCAGGGCTTCGACCAGCAGCGTACGGGCTTCGTCGTTGTTCGGCACGCGGCTCAGTACATGGCGGGTCAGGCGTTCGACTTCGGCCCAGTTGTCCTTCTTCGCCTCGCGGTAGCTGCGTTCCATGAAGGGGTAACTGGTGAAGCGTTGGAATTCGCTCATGGGGGCTGCCTGGCTCGCCAGCGCAGTGGAACACAGCAACAGCCCGGACAGGGTGAGGGAAAGGCGCGGCTTCATGCCACCTCCCGGGTCAGGTCAAAGGCAGCCTGCTGTTCGCTGGCTTGTTCGGCGAGGGCCTGTTGCAGCACCTCTTCGGTGATGATGCCGCGGGCGATCAGGTGTTCGCCGAGGCTTTGCTGCTCGGGGTTGAAATCGATCAGTGCCTGGTTGAACAGGGTGACCGGGACCATGCCGCGTACCTGCAGGAGGGCGCCAAGCATCACCTGGTGATGGCTGACCTGCTCGATCAGATCGGCGTCATCCTGGTGCCGCTCCAGCACGCTGAGCATCTGCTGGGTTTCAGGCATTTGCCAGGGGCTTGGGTAGTGATAGCGCAGGCCCAGGGTGACTCGGCCCTGGGGCGCCAGGCGGCAACTGACCGGGCGCTTGAGCTGGCGGCTGATGACCCCCAGCGACACCTGGCTGACCGGGCTTTCGCTGGCCAGCACCAGAGTATTGCCGTCTTCGGCGACCGGCAGCACGCCGTAGTGCGTGGCCAGCCGGCGCGGCAGTTGGGCGATCAGTTGTGGGGCGAGCTTGAACGGGTTGAGCGGTGCCCAGGGCAGGTCGAGCTGCTCGGCCAGGGTTTGCACCAGTTGCTCACTGTTCAGCCAGCCGCGCAGCAGCAGTTCGCGGCCCAGGCGCCGGCGCACCGGGCTGGTGATCGCCTGCTCCAGCTGTTGTTCGGTGATGTAGCCCTTTTCCACCAGGCGATGGCCCAGCGGCGTGCGCGCCGGCGAGGCAAGGGCAGGGAACTCGTGGGTGGTCTTGTCCCACGCCACCCGCCGCGAATCGCCCATCTCCATGACCTGGCGCAGGGCGCGCAGGTTGGCGAAGAAATTGACGAAGTTGCTCCACATCATCCGTGGCGCCGACAGCAGGCCTTCGAAGATGCCGTAATAGCGGGTGACGAACCAGCCGCGCTGGAACAGGCGGTTGATCAGCATCAGACCATTGAGCCAGAGCAGGGTGGTAAGCAACTGGCTGTCGCTGAGGATCGACATGAAGCGCCAGGAATCGGGGGCGATCACGGTTACCAGCCACATGGCCAGCAGCACCAGCAGCAACAGGTTGACCAGGAAGCTCAGCAGGTAGGCGAACAGGCCGCGGCGGTCGCGCCAGAGGAAGTAGTTGAGCGCGCCGGTGCGGCTCCAGCCGAGGTTGCTGGTGCCCTGGAAGACGATGCCGACGATCCACCGCGACTTCTGCCGGATGGCATGCTGCCAGTCGCGCGGGAAGTGCTCGCGCACACAGATCACCTGGGAGAATTCGCGGCTCATGCCCGGCCGCCACTCGTGCTTGAGGGCCAGCGCCGGGTCGGTGATGGAGTAGCGGGCGAAAATGCACTTCATGCCTTTTTGCTTCAGGCGAAAGCCGATGTCGTAGTCTTCGGTCAGGCTCTGCACGTCGAAGGCGATGCCATCGCCGTCTTCGAGCAGGGCGCTGATGGCGCGGCGGCTGAAGCAGGTGCCGACGCCAGCACTGGGCACCTGGCCGGTCAACGCTTCGCGCACGATCACGTCCTTGCCGTGGTTTTCGGCGAACTCGTCGACGTAGTGCCCGGCGGTGAAACCCTTCCATTCCGGCGCGTAGGGGTACACCGGGATCTGGATCATGTCCTTGTTCGGCAACAGGTAGTTGAACAGGCGCAATTCCATGGGCGAGATCACGTCTTCGGCATCATGCAGGATGAAACCGGCGAACTCGATACGGGCATCGTCCTGGAAGCGCAGGATGGCGTCGATGATGTTGTTCAGGCAGTCGGCCTTGCTGGTGGGGCCGGGGCGGGCACAGACCACCTTGTGCACGTTCGGGTAATGCAGGCACACGGCGTCGACGTCGGCCTGGGTCTGCGGGTCGTTGGGGTAAGTACCGACGAATATCTGGTAGTTCTCGTAGTCGATGGTCGAGGCTGCCAGGCGTGCCATTTCGCCGACCACGCCCACTTCGTTCCAGGCCGGGACCATGATTGCCAGGGGTTTTTCCGCTACTTCGAACAGGCGTTTCTCGTCGGCCTTTTCGTACTTGTCGTAGATGCGGAAACGGCGGATCAGCTTGCGGCCCCAGTAGCAAAGGTCAATGAACAGGTCGTCGAGGCCGAGCAGGAACATCAGAGAGGCGAGGATGATCGCCAGGACCTTGAGGCCGAACAGCACATAGGTGAGGAAGTCGATGAAAACCAGGCTCATGCGTCGTCTCGCTGGGTAGCCGTTTCCGCGAACCAGCGCGTGAGGCGCTCGGCGATGCGCTCGCTGGCGTGGCCGTCGCCAAACGGGGTATAGACCCGCGCCATGCGCGCGTAGGCCGCCGGGTCGTCGAGCAGCCGGGCGGTTTCTTCGACGATGCGTTCAGTCACGGTGCCCACCAGCTTGACCGTGCCGCCCTTGAGCACGGCGGGGCGCTCGGTGACCTTGCGCAGCACAAGCACAGGCTTGCCGAGTGCCGGCGCTTCTTCCTGGACGCCACCGGAGTCGGTAAGGATGACCTGGGCGCGGTTCATCAGCCAGACGAAGTGCTGGTAGTCCTGGGGGGCGATCAGGTGGATGTTGTTGCGATCCGACAGTACGCCATACACGGCCTTCTGCACCTGCGGGTTGAGGTGCACCGGGTAGACGAACTGTACGTCGGGGTAGCGCTCGGCCAGCTGCGCGAGTGCCAGGCAGATACGTTCGAAACCGGGGCCGAAGTTCTCCCGACGATGGCCGGTGATCAACACCATGCGCTGCTCCGGCCGCAGCTTGCTCAGGGGCGAGTCGGCGCTTGGCTGCCATTGCCGTTCGGCGAGGTGGTCGCGCATCCACAACAGGGCGTCGATGACGGTGTTGCCGGTGACTTCGATGTGCTCTGGCGGCACGCCTTCGCGGATCAGGTTGGCGTCCGAGTCGCGGGTCGGGGTGAAGTGCAGGTCAGCGAGTACCCCGGTCAGGCGCCGGTTGGCTTCCTCGGGCCAGGGCTGTTGCAAGTTGCCGGTGCGCAGGCCGGCTTCGACATGGCCGATGGGAATGTGCCGCTGGAAGGCCGCGAGGCTGGCGATGAAGCTGGTGGTGGTGTCGCCGTGGACCAGCACGATGTCCGGCCTGACCTGGTCATAGGCCTGGTCGAGCTTGTCCAGCAGGTCGCGAGACAGGCCATTGAGCGTCTGGTTCTGGGTCATCACCTTGAGGTCCTGATCGACGCTCAGGCCAAAGGCGGTGAGCACCTGCTCGAGCATCTCGCGGTGCTGGCCGGTGGAGCAGATATGCAGGTTGACCTCGGGCCAGGTGCGCAGCACCCGGGCCAGCGGTGCCATCTTGATCGCTTCGGGGCGGGTGCCGAATACCATCATGACGCTATACGCCATCGTCTTGTTCCTCGTTCATTTCCCTGGACGAAGGGGTGGGACATGTCACCGCTTGCCAGTGATAGATACAAGCAGTCGCATGCAGGGTTGTCCAATGCGTAATCGGGGGAAGCCGTGTCGAGCAAGGAGAGGCCGGACGCCAGGGGAAGGGGTTTGCGGAAACGATAAAGCTTAATAATTCTTGATTGAACGGTCAGTCAATAAAGTATTTCAGGCTTTTTCTTGCTGGCTTGATCTTGTAATTTTGTAGGTCGTTTCTTCAGGGAGCTGAACATGCAAGGCAAGGCACGCAAGATCGTCCAGGCCATTCTCTACGAAGCCATTGCCGTGGCGTGCGTAGCGCCGGCGCTGGAGCTGGCGTTCGGCGCCGGCATGGCGCAGTCGACGGTGCTCTCGGTACTGATGTCGGGTATCGCCATGAGCTGGAACATGGCCTACAACTGGGCCTTCGAGCGCTGGGAGGCACGCCAGCGCAAGCGCGAGCGCACGCTGCTGCGCCGGGGGCTGCACGCGCTGGGCTTCGAGGGCGGGCTGGTGCTGATCCTGCTGCCACTGGTGGCGTACTGGCTGGATGTCAGCCTGTGGGCGGCGTTCCTCACCAACCTGGCCCTGTTCGTGTTCTTCTTCGTCTATGCCTTCGTGTTCCAGTGGGGCTTCGACAAGGTGTTCGACGTGCCGCTTTCGGCACAGCCAGCAAAGTGTTGACTTGGCCAGGGCGGGCGGGATAACGTCCTACCCCATGAAAACCTTCCCGCACGTGAACGCCATTATTATTACCGCCATTATCAGCTTGGCGGGCTAGCGCGTACGTGCACCGAACCCGCCCTGGAGGCGGGTTTCTTCTCTCTGACTCCTGGGCAACGTGAAAAAAGCCAAGGAGTTGCAATCGATGACCAGCCTCAATGTCAGCCCTCGTACCCCGTCCACCCCGCAGCAACTGCTGTCGGAACAGGTGCGCCGCATTCTGTCCGCGCCGGTGTATGACCTGGCCATCGAGACGCCCTTGCAAGCCGCCCCCGCGCTGTCTGCCAGCCTCGGCAACCAGGTGTTGCTCAAGCGTGAGGACTTGCAGCCGACCTTCTCGTTCAAGATCCGCGGTGCCTATACCCGGCTGTCGCGCCTGACCACGGCCCAGCGCGAACGTGGCGTGATCACCGCCTCGGCAGGCAATCATGCCCAAGGTGTGGCCCTGGCGGCGGCGCACCTGGGCATGAAGGCGACCATCGTCATGCCCACCACCACGCCATCGCTCAAGGTCGAAGGGGTGCGCTCGCGGGGTGGCCATGTGGTGCTGCACGGCGAGAGCTTCCCCCATGCCCTGGCCCACGCGCTGAAACTGGCCGACAGCGACGGGGCGACCTTCGTGCCGCCGTTCGACGACCCGGACGTGATCGCCGGCCAAGGCACCGTGGGCATGGAGATCCTGCGCCAGCAGCCGGGTGCGCTGGACGCGATCTTCGTGCCGGTTGGCGGCGGCGGGCTGATCGCGGGCATTGCTGCCTACGTCAAGTACCTGCGCCCCGAGGTCAAGGTGATCGGTGTCGAACCGGAAGACTCCAACTGCCTGCAAGCTGCCATGGCGGCAGGCGAGCGGGTGATCCTGCCGCAGGTCGGCACCTTCGCCGATGGCGTGGCGGTGGCGCAGATCGGCGCCCACTGCTTCGAGCTGTGCCGGCATTTTGTCGACCACGTGGTGACCGTCAGCAGCGATGAGCTGTGCGCCGCGATCAAGGACATCTACGACGATACCCGCTCGATCACCGAGCCCTCGGGTGCCCTGGCCGTGGCCGGGATCAAGAAGTACGTGGCCCGCGAGCGCGTGCAGGGTCAGACCCTGGTGGCCATCGACTCCGGCGCCAATGTCAACTTCGACCGCCTGCGCCACGTGGCCGAGCGGGCCGAGTTGGGCGAGCAGCGTGAGGCCATCATTGCCGTGACCATCCCTGAGCAGCCGGGCAGCTTCCGGGCGTTCTGCCAGGCCCTGGGCAAGCGGCAGATCACCGAGTTCAACTACCGCTACTACCCCGGCAAGGAGGCACGGTTGTTCGTCGGCGTGCAGACCCACCCCGTGCACGACCCGCGCGAGCAGCTGCTGGCCAGCTTGCGCGGGCAGGGCTACAGCGTGCTCGACCTGACCGACAACGAGCTGGCCAAGCTGCACGTGCGCCACACCGTGGGTGGGCATGCTGCGCCGGGGGCGGATGAGCGGGTGCTGCGCTTCGAATTCCCCGAGCGGCCAGGCGCGCTGCTGGGTTTCCTGGAACGGCTGGGCAAGCGCTGGAACATCAGCCTGTTCCACTACCGCAACCACGGCGCGGCCGAAGCGCGGGTGTTCGCCGCGCTGGAAGTGCCGGCCGATGAGCAACCCGGCATGCCCCAGGCACTGGACGAGATGGGCTACCGCTACTGGGACGAAACCGCTAATCCGGCGTACCAGTTGTTCCTTGGCTAATGTTGCGCTGGATCAATATCCGCTGCATTGAACCGGCGGATTCTCACGGGTAGACAGACCCACCAGGAGGATCCGGTCATGAGCAGCACCTTTTTCATCCCGCCCGTCAACATCATGGGCATCGACTGCCTCGACGAGGCCATGGCCGCGATTGCCGGTTATGGCTTGCGCAAGGCGCTGATCGTTACCGACCAGGGCCTGGCCAAGGCCGGCGTCGCTGCACGAATAGGGCGCCTGCTGGCCTTGCGGGATATCGACTCGGTGGTGTTCGACGGCGCCAAGCCCAACCCCAGCATCGCCAACGTCGAGGCGGGCCTTGCCGTGTTGCAGCGTGAACGCTGCGACTGCGTGGTGTCGCTGGGGGGGGGCTCGCCCCATGACTGCGCCAAGGGCATAGCCCTGTGCGC
The DNA here is from genome assembly GCF_001320485.1 of Pseudomonas sp. NBRC 111130. Lineage (NCBI taxonomy): Bacteria > Pseudomonadati > Pseudomonadota > Gammaproteobacteria > Pseudomonadales > Pseudomonadaceae > Pseudomonas > Pseudomonas sp. NBRC 111130. The sequence goes on along the minus strand of NZ_BCBG01000022.1, from coordinate 61,676 downwards.
CACCAACGGCGGGCATATCAGCGACTACGAGGGCGTCGACCGCTCACGCAAGCCGCAGCTGCCGCTGATCGCCATCAACACCACGGCCGGCACGGCCAGTGAGATGACCCGTTTCTGCATCATCACCGACGAGCGCCGCCACGTGAAAATGGCCATCGTCGACCGTAACGTCACGCCGATCCTGTCGGTCAACGACCCGGCGTTGATGGTTGCCATGCCCAAGGGGCTGACCGCGGCCACCGGCATGGATGCGCTGACCCATGCGATCGAGGCCTATGTGTCGACGGCGGCTACGCCGATCACCGACGCCTGTGCCCTCAAGGCCATCAGCCTGATCAGCGAGAACCTGCGCCAGGCGGTCAACGATGGCAACGACCTGCAGGCGCGGGAGAACATGGCTTATGCGCAGTTCCTCGCCGGCATGGCGTTCAACAATGCCTCGCTGGGCTACGTGCATGCCATGGCGCACCAGCTGGGCGGTTACTACGACTTGCCCCACGGTGTGTGCAATGCCGTGCTGTTGCCGCATGTGCAGCGTTTCAATGCCAAGGTCAGTGCTGCGCGCCTGCGTGATGTGGCCAAGGCCATGGGCATCAAGGTGTGTGGGCTGGATGCGGAGCAGGGCGCGGGGGCGGCGATTTCCGCCATCGAGCACCTGGCGGCGGCTGTGGGCATTCCGGCGGGGCTGGCGGAGCTGGGGGCCAAGCTTGAAGATATCGGCATTCTGGCGCAGAACGCCTTGAAGGATGCCTGTGGCCTGACCAACCCGCGGTCGGCCAGCCAGGATGAGATCGAGGGGATTTTCCGGGCGGCATTCTGATAGTCGAGGATGTATGGCTGCACCGGCCTCTTCGCGGCTAAAGCCGCTCCCACTGGGATCGCACCAGCTTTAAGCAATTGAGCAAGACCGTTGCTCCCACAGGGAATGCGCCAGTTTCAGATTCGGCGCGGTCCCTGTGGGAGCGGCTTTAGCCGCGAAGCAGGCGATGCGGTGCTCAGCGCTCGCGCATGAAGAACCCGGCCACATACTTGCGGAAGGTCTCCAGGCTCTTGAAGTCGGCATAGCGCTTGAAGTTCTCGGCATCGGGCTCCGGCCCGATCGGCTGCTCCAGCAACGATACCGACAGCACCCGGTCCTGATCCGAGGTCAGCACCAGCTCATCCATCACCTGCCCGCCGATCACCGGCCGGCGCATCTGCACCTTCACCCCTTTGCTGGCCATCCAGTCGATCAGCGACACCAGCGCCTTGAGCGGCTCGCGCTCTTCGTCGCGGTACACCGGGAACAGGTGCGCGCGCGACAGCACCGGCACACTGGCCACATGGATCAGTTCATAGAAGTGACTGCCTGCCGTGGTCGGTGAGTACAGGGCCAGGGCCAGCAACGGGCCAGACGCGCGGTTGCCAGCCCAATACAAATGGTGGCCCTGGAAGTCGAAACCGTCCTCACTGCGGTTGTTGAACAACTTGCGCCCTTTGATCTGGTCGACGCAGTCCAGCAGCAGGCCATGGCGCCGATGATTGCCGAACACTGTGGCTTCGCGCAGGCGGGACTTGAGCATCATCATGTGCTTCATGTCCAGGCGGGTTTCCAGGTAGTTGCTGGCCGGGACCCGTTCGAGCAGCGGGTAGCGGCTGGCGACACTGCGAAGCTCGGCGAACTGGCCGGTGAGGTCCTTCTTCAGGTGGGTGGCGTAGAGGTTGAGGCCGCTGGTCTCGATCCAGGTCAGCAGCAGCGACAACAGGCGCTGCTGTTCGCGGCGCTCGTTGCCGTCAACCGCGCCAGTATCGGTGTCGCTGGCTTTACGGTAATCACCGATCAGGCGCAGCGGGGTGTCAGGGGCCAGCCAGGCGGCAGGCACCGCTGGCTGGTCTTCACGCTCGCTGGCTTCGCGCTCGTCCTTGGTGAACGGGCAGCCGGGCGCATGCTCGGCAGTGCCCGGGTTGTTTTTCAGAAACAGCGTGCCGGTGCTGCCATTGAGGGTGACATTGAGCACCGGCAAGGCGTCCTTGCGGCAATCGCAGGCCAGCCACTGGTTGGCGCTGCGCACCTTCATCAGCAGCTGGTTGGCCTGCAGCAGGCGTGGCCCGGCGAGGTTGCCGGTGACGAAACCGACCAGCAGTTCTTCTTCGGCCGGGATCAGGCTGCGCACCTGCGCGGCGGTTTTGTCGATGATTCGCATGAAGCAGCTCCAAGCTACGAGCCACAAGCTTCAGGCAAATGCGCCGCGCTTTCAACTCGTCGCTCAGCTGCCGCTGAACATCTTGGCGGCGCGGGCGCGGATTTCGTCGGGGCTCAGGTCTTCCTTGTGGGTGGAGACGAACCAGATGTTGCCGAACGGGTCTTTCAGAGTGCCGCTGCGGTCGCCGTAGAACTGGTCCGTCACCGGGTGCAACGAGGTGCCGCCGGCCGCCAGGGCCTGGGCATAAACCTTGTCGCAGTCCTCCACGTACAGGTGCAGGCCGACGCCGGCACCGGTGAGTTTCTGGCTGGCGGTCAGGCCGCCCTCGCGGTCGCAAGGGTCGCCGAGCATCAGCGAGGAGTCACCGATGCGCAGTTCGGCATGGCCGACGGTGCCGCCCGGGCCTTCCAGGCGGAACATTTCGGTGGCGCCAAAGGCCAGTTTGTAGAACTCGATGGCCTTGGCGGCGTTGTTGATGGCCAGGTACGGGGTGATGCTGTGCTGGCCTTCGGGGATCGGTTTGGCTGCCATGTGCGACGCTCCTTTGCAAGGGGCGCCGATGGGCGCCCTGATGCAATAGAGTCGTCTGCGCATGGGGAAAATCGACAACCCGGCTAGATCGATTTTCTATAAGCGCGGCGGTCAGAAGATGTAGTCGGTGGTCAGGAAGCTCGACTGGCGGTTACGGATGATCTCGCTGATCAGCGCCTTGTTGGCCTCCTGGAAGCGGGTCGCGACCAGGGTGCGAATGGAGAATACGCGCAAGGCATCGTGCACCGACAGGGTACCTTCGGCGCTGTTCTTGCGGCCGTTGAACGGGTAGGTGTCCGGGCCGCGCTGGCACTGGGCGTTGAGGTTGATGCGGCCGACCTGGTTGGCGAAGATGTCGACCAGGTGGCCGACAGTGGCCGGGTCGTTGCCGAACAGGCTCAGCTGCTGGCCGTAGTCGGAGTCGAGCACGTAGTCGATCACGGTCTGCAGGTCGCGATAAGGCACCACCGGTACCAGCGGGCCGAACTGCTCCTCGTGGTAGACGCGCATGTCGCGGTTAACCGGGTAGAGCAGGGCGGGGTAGAAGAACGAGCCGCGGCTCTGCCCGCCACCGTCGTTGAGAACTTGCGCACCCTTGGCTTTGGCGTCGGCTACCAACTGGTCGAGGTAGTCGACCTTGCCCGGCTCCGGCAGTGGCGTCAGCGCGACGCCCGGCTCCCAGGGCATGCCGGGTTTGAGCGCGGCGAGCTTGCGCTGGAACTTGTCGAGGAAGGGTTCGACCACATCCTCGTGCACGAACAGGATCTTCAGCGCCGTGCAGCGTTGGCCATTGAACGACAGGGCGCCGGTCACGGCTTCTTCCACGGCATTGTCCAGGTCCACCTGGGGCAGGACGATGCCCGGGTTCTTCGCATCCAGGCCCAGGGCCGCACGCAGCCGGTGCGGGCGAGGGTGCAGTTTCTTGAGGTCGCTGGCGGCTTTGTGGGTGCCGATGAAGGCGAATACATCGACCTTGCCACTGGCCATCAGCGCGCTGACCGTTTCGCGGCCACGGCCATAGATGACATTGATCACGCCCGGTGGGAAGCTGTCGCGGAACGCTTCGAGCAGCGGGCGAATCAGCAGGACGCCGAACTTGGCCGGCTTGAACACCACGGTATTGCCCATGATAAGGGCCGGGATCAGCGTGGTGAAGGTTTCATTGAGCGGGTAGTTGTAGGGGCCCATGCACAGCGCCACGCCCAACGGTGCACGGCGGATCTGGCCAAGGGTGCCTTGTTCCAGTTCGAAGCGACTGGAGCGGCGGTCGAGGTCCTTGAGGGCGTTGATGGTGTCGACGATGTAGTCGCAGGTACGGTCGAATTCCTTTTCCGAGTCCTTGAGGTTCTTGCCGATTTCCCACATCAGCAGGTTGACCACGGCGGTGCGCTGCTCACGCATGCGCGCGAGGAAGGTTTCCACGTGCTGGATACGTTCGGCCACGCGCATGTTCGGCCAGGCGCCACGGCCTTTGTCGTAGGCGTTCACTGCCGCGTCCAGGGCGGTGAGGGCGGTGTCGGCATCCAGCAAGGGCGCGCTGCCGAGCACGACCTGGCGCTCGCCATCCGCTTCCTTCAGCCAGACCGGGCTGCGGACCGTGGCCAGTGGCCCGTCCCAGCGCCGGAGTTCACCGTTCACCAGATAGTCGCGTTGTTCCAGTGGTGCTTCCAGGCGCCAGTTTTCAGGAATGTCTTCGGCGGTCGGAAACAGCGAATCGAGCAGATGTTCCATGGGTACTGCACCTCACGTGTCTGGACGGGTGAAACGCTTCAGCTTCGAGCATGCACCCTGGGCAAGAAAAACACCAGTCTGGCTCAATTTCGCCGGCACCGCGCCGATACAGGGGCAATCGCTCCCGCCTGCAGGCTTATGACCCCGTCCAATTCCCCGATGACCTACGAACAGAAACAGACCACCGGCACGCTGCGACGGGCCCTCTGCCGCTTGTTGCCGGTGGGCGTTTCCCTGGCCGGTATCGGCGTGTCCATGGCCCTTGGGCACGTGGATATCCAGCGCCAGCAAAACCACCAGGTCGCAAGCCTGTTCTACTCGCCGTTGTTCTGGTTCGCCTTGACCTGCAGCGGCCTGCTCAGCCTGTTCATCGCGCAGATCAACCGCAAGCAGCGCCAGTTGCGACAGCGTAACCGCGAGCTGCAGCGCTCCCAGGCGCAGCTGGAGCGCCTGGCGCATTACGACACCATCACCGGTTTGCCCAACCGGGTGCTGTTCCAGCAACAGCTCGCCGAGGCCACTGCCCAAGGCCATGGGCTGGCCGTGCTGCTACTGGATATCGACGGGTTCAAGCAGGTCAACGACAGCCTGGGTCACGCCATGGGAGACCTGCTGCTGCAGCAGGCGACTGCGCGCTTCTTGCAGGAACTCGACAGCAGCGACCGGGTATGCCGGCTGGGCGGTGACGAATTCGTGTTCATGCTGCAGGGCACCCAGGGACAGGTCAGCCACCAGTTGCGCGAGTTGCTGCGCTGCCTGCAGCGGCCGTTCGACCTCAATGGCAACGCCGCGCTGGTGACCGGCAGCATCGGCCTGGCCTGGTGCCCGCAACATGGCGAGGACGTCGGCAGCCTGCTGCGCCATGCCGACACGGCCATGTATGCGGCCAAGGAGGGTGGGCGCAACGCCTGGCGCCCCTATCACCCGGACATGACCGCGCGGCTGCACCAGCGCCTGGAACTGGAGCGCAACTTGCGCCGGGCCTTGCAGGAAAACGAGTTCGAACTGTGGTACCAGCCGAAGGTCGACCTGTTCAGCGGCCAGCTGGAAGGTGTCGAAGCCTTGCTGCGTTGGCGTGATCCGGACCATGGGCTGGTTCCGCCCGGCGAGTTCATCCCGCTGGCCGAACGTACCGGCCTGATCATTCCCTTGGGCGAGCGGGTACTCGATCTTGCCTGTGCGCAGATGGCCGCCTGGCGCGCCGCCGATTGCCTGCCGGGCCCGCTCGCGATCAACGTGGCGGCGCTGCAGATCGAGCGCAGCGACTATGTGTCAAGCCTGGCCATTGCCCTGGAACGTCATGGGCTGGCACCTAACCTGCTGGAAGTGGAAATCACCGAGAGCCTGCTGATGGAAAGCCAGCAACAGGCCTGTGCGGCGCTGGCCCAGTTGCAGGCGATGGGCGTGGCCACGGCGGTGGACGACTTCGGTACCGGTTATTCGTCGCTGGCCTACTTGCGCGCCTTACCCATCGACCACCTGAAGATCGACCGGGCGTTCATCAAGGACTTGCCGGATGACGATGATGCGGTGGCCATTGCCCGGGCGATCATCGACCTGGGGCATGCGCTGGGCTATCGCATCACTGCCGAGGGGATCGAGACCCAGCAGCAGTATGACTTCCTGCGCAATGCCGGGTGCGACCAGGGCCAGGGCTACCTGCTGGGGCGGCCGATGCCGGCCGCCGAGTTGCAGAAGTGGATCGCGCACAATCCGCTCAGGGCGCGTTTGCCACGTTGATGACAGCGTGCTTACAGTGCGATATCGAACAGCTCGTGGGCGGGCCGCGCCAAGGCGTGCTCGCGCAGTTGCGGGTTGTGATCGATCGCCGTCAGGCGGCGCCAGAATTCAGTGCGGGCACGCCTGGGCCTTGAAGTGAAGGGTTCGAGGTCCAGCAGTGATCTCAGGTCTCGGCGGTACTGCAGCGGCAGGCGTTGCCATAGCGCCTCTTCATGGGGACCCGCGCCTCTGAAGAACTCATCGTAATCACTTTCATCCACCAGCAGGTCCACCTGATGCGCGGCGTTGTAGGCCTCGACTTCCTCGAGCATGCGTGAGCTGAGCCATTGGCTTTCAAGGCGCATCGCCTGGGCGACCGGCTGCGATACTCGAAAGTTGGCCGGTAGCTGCTGCAACTGGTTGCCGGCCAGGTCGAGCGTCACCGGCGTGATGGTGATGCTCTCCAGCCCTCGGGGCAACTCGGTCAGCGCGCAATTGTCGAGGAACAGCGTGAACAGGCGTGGCATGCGGCTCAGGTCGGGGGCGCGCAGCAAAGGGTTGCCCCCCATGTCCAGCACGCCCAGGTTGGTGAACTGGTCGAACATCTGTTGGGCGCTGTCGTCCCAGGTGATGCGGTTGTTGTCCAGGTCCAGCCACGCCAGCGCCTGGGGATTGGCCAGGCGCGGCAAGCGGGCGAAGCGGCAATGGCTCAGCAGCAGGCGCTTGAGCCTGGGGAAGCGTTCGTAGAACTCGGCGGGCAACAGGCTCAGGTTGCGGTTACCTTGAAGCGACACATGCTCGATGTGGGTGAAATCGTCCGGCAGGGCGAGGCTCGCCAGATCACGGTCCTCCAGGTCAAGGCGCGCGAGGTCCAGGCTGTAGACCATTGCGTCCTGGCCCAGCCGCAACCTGGAGATCCGTCGCCAGGCATTGATGATCGGGGTAACGGCCTGCTGTCGCCGATGGGGGTAATGCGGGTCGGGGCGTGCCCACTCGCCAAGGTCGCGGCGCAGGGCTTCCAGACGTTGCTCGAGGTTGCGCATTTCTGCTGCCGGCGAACGCCCTTGCTGTTGCCAGTCGTCCATTGCGCTCAGGAACTCCTCATCGGTCGAGGCGGGGTACAGACGGCGGTAGCGGCTGGCCAATGGCACTTGCAGATAGGGACCGCTGGGCAGTGTGCGACGACCGCCTCGCAAGCCTGTCCGAGCGCTCTGGCGCCGGGCGCCAGCGCCCCAGAGGCGCTGCAGCAACTCGGTGCGGCGGGGTTCGGTCCAGGCCACTACGCGCTGGCGCAAGGTGTTGCCATCGGTGGTCGAAATACCCAGAGCTTTGCGCCAGGCGCCTGGTAGTGCTTGTTCGACTGCCCGGCACAGGTCCTGGTCCTGAGGCGCCGGTGCAGGTCGTTCGCCCAGATCGGCCTCGTAACCTCTGGCTGACTTGATCACTCGGCAGACCGTGCCTGCCAGGCTGCTTCCGCTGCTGTCGAGCAGCGGGCCTTGCGGGCTGCCTGCGCGCAGTTCGAGGCGGAGGTCAGCAGGCCATTGCGGCATGTCATCGAGGCAGCTCAGCAACAGCCGTTCACTGTCGGTGGTGCCTTGCTGGTGCACCAGCAGCCCCTCCAGCGCGCGAACCAGTGGCCATTCGCGGTGTCGCTGCAAAAGCGGTTCTGCTTCGTTCTGGATGAGCTCGAGCGGCTCGCCGGACATGCGCCCCAAGGTGTCGAGCATCAGCGCGGGCGCCGGCCGGCCTTCAAGGTGTACCAGACGCAAGCGCGCTGCGTCGACGCCGCATATCTGGCCGGCCAGTTCCAGTTGTGCGGGTGTGAACGCCGCGTAGTCCTCGCCCAACCGTCGTGCCAATACAGTGAATGGCCATGCCTGCGGCTGTTCGTGAGCAGCGCGCCAGGCGCCCTGACCGTTATGTTCCAGCGGCGGCTGGTAGGCGTCCGCTGCCTCGGGGTGGACGATCCGCCACTGCTGAATGTGCGGGTCGAAGCGCTGTTCATAGAGCTGGCCGTCCATGCGGATGTAATGCCTGTCCCCCTGCAGGTATTGGCCTTGCGCATTGGCCGGCAGCCCTTCTGGCAACACCTGGGGACTGCGGTAGGGTAGCAGATCTGGCTGCCAGAGCCGGTCGCGGCCATCGCTGCAGCGAACTTCCTGCAGGCTTTCCAGCAAGGGGCTGCTGAACAGCTTCGGCACGACGCGGCCTGCGGTTGCCAGGCCTCCGATCACGGCCAGATTCAGACCGACGGCCTCAAGGTGCTGCAAGGCCTGGTGACGGTCGCCTTCGTGCCACGCTTCATAGCCTTCGTAGACCTCCCCGAGCAACTGGCAGGCCGTCACAGCCAACATGACGGTGCCCACGGACGGGATGAAGAAAGCGGCCAGGTTGAGCACGTCCAGGCCAAGGCTTTCCCACGCTGCGATGCGTTTGGCACGGGCCTGGGCATCGGCCACGGCAGTCGGTACGGCGATTTGTTCGGCAGCGCTTTTCAGGCGGGCCAGGTGTTGGTCCTGATAAAAGTCGAAGGGCTTGCCGTTGATGGCCTGGAGGGTGGGGTGCAGGTCGGCCGCGCGGGTTTCGTCAAGATTTTGTTGCAGCAGGTCGAGCATGCGCGGCTGGTCGGCCTGGCTCAGGTACGGATGCAGGCGCTGTCGGTTCTCTGGCGCCTTCAGCAGCTCCACCAGCAGCTGGTGGATGGCGTCGACGTCGGTACAAAGGTGCAGGGCAGGGCTGTCGTCGGGTAAATAGAGCAGCCAGCCTGAGCTGCCCGCATCGATCAGCATCACCTCATGCAAGACGATGCCGAACAGTGCCAGTTGCCAACAGGGCACGTCGCCGCCTTGCAGCAATTTGTCCACTTGGTCGCGTGTAGCACCGCTCAGCGCGTGGCGCAGGTAGGCAACGTCGGCGGCCAGGCGCAAGCGGTCCCGTCGAACCGCGATGGCCTGTTCCCTTGCCTGCGGTGCGGCGAAGCATTGCTGCAGATGCGCTTGGTAGGCCCCCCCTAGGTCGAGTTCGCGGCACAGTTGGGCAAACGCCTCCGGGGTGAGCGCCAGTCGCTCGACTTCATAGCGCTCGGATGCCAGCAGAAAATGCCCGGGTGGCGTCTGCGGGCCGGTTGGCGCTCTGCCATCCACCGTGATGCGCGTCACATGGATCTTGTCGCTCAAGGCAATGGCACTTTCCCGTGTGAACGTTTCGTCATCGGCGAAGTTCTGCAAGGCAGCCTGCAGCAAAGGGTCACGGCGATGACTGTACAGATAGCCCGACACGCTCCAGGTCCACGTGCGTTCGACGCGCAGCAATTCGCTGCCGTGCAGCGATGCCGTAAAGCCGGCTTCGGCCAGGCGCGTCTGTAGCAACGGTTCGGCAAATTCGCTGATTTGCTTCAGGCCTTTCAGCGAACTGGCCAGCGCTGCCTGGGCGCTCTGCAGGCGAGCATGGCTGGCCGTTACGGATTCACGCAGATCAGGCGCGGCATTGTTGTACCAGTCTTGGTCAAAGGCCTCGACGCGCTGGCTGCGGCGCATGGCTTGCCAATGTTGGGGTGTGATGTGGCGGGCCCAGAGGGGCAGTTGCGCAGAGATCAGCTCTGCATGCGGCACAGCGTCAGTCAGGTTGGCCATGTTGGGGCTCCTTCGTTGAAAGAGACCATCAGGCCGCAGTTGCAAGAGCGCGCTGTGGTAGTGGGGTAGCGCAACGTGTGAACGTGGCACTGCGTTATATATAGCGAAAGCCGTTGTGGAAGCCGCCAGGTAACGGGAAATTTGACGCCATTAATGACGCTGCAATGCTGTCAAGATGCCGCTTGCCAAGCAGCATTCCTGCATCTTAAATGGTTACTGAACATGAAGGCCGCATCCAAAGTTGAGGCTTTATAAATCAATTGGTTATGCCGGCTTTATCGCACCGCTCTTTTGTTTTCCGATCAGCCCCGTTGACAACATCAAAGGATGTCGAAGCAGACATGAAAGAGAACCTGGCGGCTGTGGCGCGAAAAGTGATCTCGCCTTCCATGCGCTACGAGATCCGGACTGTTTCAAGCAAGTTACGCGAAGTGCTGGCTCGAACTTGCTTATGGCGCTGGGAAATCTCGCGTTTCCGCCTGCAGCAAGCCAGCCCTTACGAAATTCTCTACATCGGTCGCAAGCAACAGCGCGAAATGGCCAAGCTGCTGATCGGCGGCAAGGGCCAGCAGTCAGCCGTCGAAGCGGCCGAGGCGGCTGCACCGGCCACCAGCCGCCACCTGGTGGTTGTCAGCGAAATGCCGACGTCCGGCGCGTTGACCGTGCCCCATTACCTGAGCGCGGTGGTGCCCCTGGGGCGTTCGCTCGATGACATCACTGCTCGCTACGACAGTGAATTGCGCCGCAGCATTCGCAAGCACCGCCCGCTCTACCAGATGCGCCAGACGCTCGCCGATGACGAGATCGCCATGGCCGATCAACAATTGTTGCGGCCCTACGCCACGGCCAGGCAGGGCATCCATGCAGCGCAGTTTCCCACCGACGAAGTGTTCCGTCTGGCCAAGGGAGTCGGGCGCCTTGACCTGATTACCTGCGGTGAAGAGGTGATCGGTTGCCATTTGGGCTGCGAGATCACGCGCGATGGCAAACGCTATTGGAGCACCCTGCGCTTCGGTTATTGCGAGGCGGTGTTCTCAGACCCGAAAAGGCTGCGCGAGGTCAACTCGATCACCACCTTCATGGCCCTCGAATGGGCTTTGGCCAACGGCTATGACTATTACGATATCGGCCTTTGCCTGGCGCGGCCGGACGATGGCCTGCTGAAGTGGAAGCGCCGGCGTGGTGGCGATATCGATGCCTTGGGCAACCATGCCTACCTGTTTGTCCGCCTGCCGCGCACGGGGACCGCGCAGTTCCTCTGGGATACACCGCTGTTTGCTGTCGAGGGCAACAAACTGACGCTGCATCTGGGGTTGCCAGAGGGGCCGAGTGACGACGAGGTCGCCAGCCGTTATCACGAAATGGTGTTTGGTGGGCTGCACAAGATCTACCTCTATGGCGCCAGGAGCAGCGGCGAGTCATTCCTGCAAACCCTGCGCTCGCGTTACGCCACGCTACAGTCCCCGCCCATGATGGAACGGGTTGTCGTTTCCAGCTGAACCGGCTTCAAGGCATGCCAGGAATGCGTGCCTTGCCTCAGGCCAGAGACGTGTCACCTCGGGAGGGGCATTTCATGGGTAGCGGTATCTCGAACCTCAGCGGTTCTTCGCTTGCCAGCCAGAACACTTGGACCCTGGCCGCCTACCGGCACATCGCGCGCAAGCGCCTGGCACGCAAGGCCGATATCGATATCAAGCGTGTCGCCGAGAAAACGTGGGATATCGCCCCTGGTGAAACAACCGTATCGCCGCCGGCGTTCTATTTGCCCAACCAGTTGGAACGCGTAACGGGCTGGGAGGCCAAGCGCTTCTACCCGTATGTGCATCCCGGGCGGACCATGGAAGGCGGGATCACGGTCGAACAGGGGCCGACCCGGGGCTACCTGTTCAAGGATGTCTGGCTGGTCGACGGTGCGTTGTACAAGGGTAATGCCAGCCACTGGTTGTCGTTGAAACCGGGCCGGTTCCCTGGCATCACGGTGGATCACGAGATCGACCGTGGGGCCATCTACTGCACCCAGAACGGCAACACCTGGTTCGGTACCTGGCTGATGGAAGACTGCCCGACCTATGCCTTGGCCTGCGAAGAAGGCGTGCCGGTGACCACGGCGCCCTCGGCACGTTACCCGCTATTCACCCAGGGGCCGGCGTATGAGCGCTGGCTGGGCATGCAACCGCTGCGCACGCGTGGGGCGTTTTTCCGCGAACTGGTGTTGTTCGACGACCTCAGCAACAACCGCAGCAGGTATTCGCGTTATCGCGCCATGGGTGACAAGCTGTTGTCGCATGTTGACTCTTCGCCGCACCCGGGGGTGTTTATCCTGCGTGGCAGCGAGGGCGACTTGCGCCTCATGCGCAATGAGCTCGAAGTCGCCATGCACCTGCAGAAGTACCGTGGTTTTCGCATTGTCGACCCGATGAAAACCGATGTGCCAGGTATCGTTGCCGCCTGTGCCGGGGCGCGGACGGTGATCGGCGTTGAAGGCAGCCAGTTGGTACACGGGGTCAATGTATTGCAGCCCGGCGGTTCGATCCTGGCGCTGCAGCCGCCGAACCGGTTTGTCAGCTATTACAAATACCTGACGGATCGCGATCATCAGCACTTCGGTTTCGTGGTCGGGACGCCGCAAGGTGAAGGCTTCACCATCGATGTCGATGAAGTGGAGCGAACGCTGGATCTGTTCCCATATTCAACCTCGACGGGGCGATGATCGACTGCCCGGCTGCGTGCGCAATGCAGCCCTGGCACGGCGTCGAGGTCGGCGAATTCATGTTGACGGCTTTTTGACTCTGCCAGCCCTGTCCGATTGAGATTTATTATGGTGTCGGATCATTGACGTAATGTCATTGTGCCCATAAGCTCAAATCAACAGCGATCCAGTCTTCCGCCAATAAATAACAACGTTCCTCTTTGAAGGTGACGAATATGCGCTCGACCTTGCTCATCAAGTCTTTCTTCCTGTTGGTGTTATTGACTGGTGCAGCGCGAGCGGCGGATTCTTACTTATCGGAAAACACTATTGTGCCGCTGTCCACGGCGGGCTGGTTGTTCGCCGCCGCCGTGATCGGTTTCATCGCGGTGGCCAATAGAAAGAAGATCTAAGTTGTTTCGGTTTTATCGCGATGCCAATGCGTTGACGCTAAAACGTGGACGTTTATGTTTTTCGGGGTGGCCGATGCTTGTCAATTTTACAGCTGTTGCTATATTCCAGTAGCCAGCGTCCTCGACGCGAACAGTCGATAAACAGGCAGGCAGGGCGGCATCGCGGCAAAGCGCCTCCAGGATGGGTGTGGCCGTCGCAGCAAACGGGCTGCGAAGCGGAGCGAGAGGTTCGTCGTTGTACTCATTCAGTGCTCTTAACCTGGGCCGACTGGCCGGAGGGATCCCTCATGGTACGTTTGCTGATGTCCGTTCTCTGCGCCCTGGTAGTCGGCTCTGGCAGCGCCGCCGCCGACACGTCCTCCTCGACTTACCTGTTAAGCCCCGGTGACAAGGTGATGATCTCGGTGTGGCAGGAAGACACCCTGCGCCAGGAAACCGTTGTTCTTCCCGATGGCAGTATCACTTTCCCGCTGGCAGGGCGTGTGGATGTTGCCGGCCTTGAAGCCACTGCCGTGGCAAAGAAAATCGAGACCGCGTTGAAACCTTACCTGGCCCAGCCAAATGTCAGCGTGGTCGTCACCAGCACCGCGGGTAACCTGGTATATGTTCAAGGCAAAGTGATCAAGCCCGGCCCGGTGCCGATGGCAGGCCCTACGGCGGTGCTTCAGGCCCTGAGCATGTCGGGTGGAATGGACAAATTCGCCGACGAAAGTGCCATCAAGGTCATCCGCGGCCAAAAGGTCATGCCGGTGCGATACAAGGATCTGGTTTCTGGGCGTGACATGTCCACCAACTTCCAACTTCAGGCTGGCGATACGCTGGTCGTACCCTGACTCTCCTAATAATTAAGAACGACTTGTGCCTATCAATAAAACGACGAGTGTTGTAACGGCAATCATGATGATGCCGTTCTCCGGGGTGGTTGATGCCGCCAACTGGCAGTCTTCAGTCGAGGTTCCCACGACTGTCGAGTACGACAGCAACCCATTGCTCCTTACCTCCAAGGAGAAAGGTGTGACGCGTACCATCATTGCGCCTGATTACACCCTTGTAGGTCAGTTCGATCGCGACCAGCTGCGCATGGGCGTGGGCATGCATGTGCTGCGCTCATCCGACCGTTCGGTGATGGATGACCGTGAAGACCCCAACCTGAGCCTGGGCTGGCAACGCGAAACCGAAAGCGGTGGCTTTGGCCTGCTGGCGCAGTACGATGAAAGCTCGACGCTTTCTGGCGCGGTGCAGGATACCGGTGTGGTGACCACCACCGACGGCACCCAGAAGATGTCACGGCTCACAGGCAACTGGAGCAGCGCGGTAACCGAGCGCAGCACCCTGGCCAACGAACTTCGCTACTCCCACGCCAGTTACAACATCAGTACGCTGACCGGTTACGACGAGTACGCCAACGATTTCACCTGGACGTACGCCTGGAGCGAACGTACCGACATCATCACCGGTTTCGAAGCGCGGCGTTACGAGCCGGATGACACCACCACGGCAGTCGCCACCAACAGCTATGTCCCCAGCATCGGTCTGAAGTACCAGTTCTCCGACAGCCTGGTCGGCGCCATGCATGTCGGGGTCAACCAGACCAATGGTGCCGGGACTCAGCGCCGTGGTGAAGGCGGCGCATCGCTGACCTACCGCGGCTCACGCCACGAGGCCAGTTTCAGTGCCGACCGTAGCACGATGTCCAACGCCCAGGGCGGTGCCGCCGAGATGGACATGGTGCGTGGCAGCTGGAGCTACCTGCTCACTGAAACCACCCGGGTCGGCGCAGACGCCTGGTGGCAGGACAGCAAAGGGCAGAACCCCAATACCCTGCAAACCTACAGCGTCTGGGCCAGCCGGGCGTTTTCGCCGGCCTGGGACCTGCGGTTTTCGTTGTTGTACAAGGAGCGCCAGCAAAAGGGCCTGCCCAATGCCGACGCTACCATCGCTGGTTTGACGCTGACGTACCGATACCCCGACATCTGAATTTCGGATTGGTGGCCACTATGAAATCTGAGTACGAGCTCTCTATCAAAGATTACATCGCCATCATCAAGGACCGTGCCTTGTTGCTGGGGATCGTCATAGTGGTCGTGGTGGCCGCAACCATCGGGGTGGCGATCAGCGTTCCGCCGATCTATCAGTCGACCGGGACCATTCTGGTGGAGTCGCAGCAGATCTCCCCGGACCTGGTCTCGGCCGGCAACAATACCTTTGCCGATGAGCGTATCGAGGTCATCCGCCAGCGAGTGATGACTCGCGAGAACCTGCTGCGGATCATCGACAAGTACAAGCTGTTCGCCGACCGCGGCAGCCGCTTCAGCGAAACCGACAAGATCGAGCAGATGCGCAGTGCGATCGTGGTCGCCACGCTCAGCACCTACGTCAAGGGGCGCGGCGAGGCCACCGTGGCCTTTACGGTTTCCTACGAAGACAAACGCGCCGAAGTGGCCAAGGAAGTGGCTGACGAACTGGTGTCGCTGTTCCTCAACGAGAACATGAAGCAGCGCACCGAACGCGCCACCGAAACCACCGAATTCCTCACCCAGGAAGCCAACAAGCTTGGTGCCGAGCTGGCCGACCTGGAAAACCAGCTTGCCGATTTCAAGCAGACCCACGCCAACGCATTGCCCGAGAACCAGCAACTGCGCATGAGCATGCTCTCGCGTTCGGAGCTTGAGTTCCGCGAAGTGGACCGCGACTACAAGTCTGCGCAGGAAGAACTGCGCTACCTGGAGCTGGAGCTGGCCGCAGCCAACGCCGGCGCGCCGGCCCAGACGGCCAACGGCAGGGCCGTTGCGCCCGATCCGCAAGACCTGCCAGGCCTGAAGGCGGAGTATGCACGCCTGCTGACCAAGTACACTGAAGCGCACCCGGATGTGGTGGCGGTCAAGCGCAAGATCGACGCGCTCAAGGCTTCTGGCGACCAGGGGATCGCCGTCGCGGGAGCCACCAACCTGGATGCCGCCAGGGTCCGTACCAAGATGGCTGCCGCGCAATCGCGCATCGCCTCGCTGGCCGAGCAGAAGCGCCAGCTGACCACCAAGATGGAAGGCTACGAGGCCGATATCCTCGAGGCACCGCAAGTCGAGCGCGGCTTGGTGACGTTGATGCGCGATCACGACAACGCGCGCAAGAAGTACGAGGAAATCCGCAACAAGGAAATGGGCGCGAAAATCACCGAAAGCCTCGAGCAAGAGAACAAGGCCGAGCGCTTCGTGTTGCTGGAGCCGCCGCTGATGCCGGAAAAACCGGTCAAACCCAACCGCAAGAAGATCGTCGCCCTTGGCCTAGTACTGGCCCCGGCCGCTGGCGGTGGCCTGGTGATGCTGCTGGAAATGCTCAATCAGCGCGTGCGCGGTGTCGGTGCCCTGGAGAGCGTACTGGGCCGGCGCGTGCTGGTGGCTGTGCCGTATATCGCGACCAAGGCGGAAAAGGCCAGGCGCAAGCGGCTGCTGACCATGATGGTCGCGGCCGCTTTGCTGGTGGTTGCTATCCTGTTGGTGGGTGTCCACATGTTCTACATGCCTCTGGACCTCCTGCTTTTCAAAGCTATGGCTCGGTTTGAATAGGGAGCGCAGCGATGGACAGAAGTACGCCGGCTATTGGTAAGAACATTCATCAGGTTTCGCCAGCCACGTCCGATACGGCGCAGGTGCCATCGGTCATGGACAAACCCGGGGAACTCGGGCTGTTCGATTATGTGCAGACCAAGGTGGTGCCGCTGAATGCGGACCACCTGGAGCGCAACCGGATCGTTTCCTTCAACAAGAACTCGAACCTGAGCGGGGCGATCGATCTGCTGCGCACCCAGGTGCTGCAGGCCATGGAGGACAATGGCTGGCGCACCCTGGCGATTACTTCGCCAACCCCCGAGGCGGGCAAGACGGTGCTGGCGGTCAACCTGGCCATGAGTATCGCCCACCACACCAACAAGACCGCTTTGCTGGTGGACTTCGACCTGCGTCGGCCACGGGTTGGCAGCAGCCTCGGCTTGCCGATGGAGAAGGCGCTGAACGACGTGCTCGATGGCAAGGCCTGGCTCGAAGAGGCGTTGGTCAATCCGACCCTGCCACGCTTCGTCGTGCTGCCGACACGCGAGCCGGTACCGATGTCTACCGAGGTACTGTCGTCGCCCAAGGTGAACACCCTGATCGGCGAGCTGCGCGACCGTTATGTATCGCGGATCTGCATCTTCGATTTGCCGCCACTGCTGAGTTCGGACGATGCGATCACCGTGCTGCCGCGGTTCGACTGCGTGCTGCTGGTGGTGGCCAATGGCATGAACAGCAAGAAGGACATCGAGGATTGCCTGTATCACCTGGCTTCATCGAACCTGGTGGGAGCGGTGTTGAACAAGGCGGATGAGCAACCGCGGACCTACTATTGAGTGAGAGGTGGCCCCTTCGCGTCGAGCAACCGTGAAGGGGCTGGCTGTCACTTCCAGGGATACTTCAACTCCCACGCCCACGCATGACTGACGATCTCATCCAGTGACCTGAGCGCGGGCTGCCAGCCCAGCATGGACCTGGCTTTCTCGGCATCCGCCACCAGCCGGGGCGGGTCGCCAGCGCGGCGGGGGGCCTCGATCACATTGATCTGCCGCCCGGTAACCGACCGCGCAGTATCGATCACTTCCTGCACCGAGAACCCCAACCCGTTGCCCAGGTTGAACGCCGTCGTCGCGCCGTCGGCCTGTAGGTACTCCACGGCCAGGGCGTGCGCGCAAGCCAGGTCGGCAACGTGGATATAGTCGCGGATGCAGGTGCCATCCGGGGTGTCGTAGTCATGGCCGAACACGGTCACGGCCTCGCGCCGCCCGGAGGCCGCCTGCAGGATCAATGGAATCAGATGGGTTTCCGGCTCGTGGCATTCACCCAGCTCACCGTCCGGGTCAGCGCCTGCGGCATTGAAATAGCGCAAGCTGACCGAACGCAGGCCATAGGCCCGGTCGAAGTCTTCGAGCATCTGCTCCACCATCCACTTGGTGCGCCCGTAGGGGTTGATCGGCAGCTTGCGGTGTTGCTCGTCGATGGGAACAGACAGAGGGTCGCCATATACGGCGGCGCTGGAGGAGAAGATCAGCCGCTTGATGCCTGCCCGTACCATGGCCTCCAACAGGCTGAGGGTCGAGCAGACATTGTTCAGGTAGTACTTGTCGGGGTCTGCCACCGACTCGCCGACCTGGATGAACGAGGCGAAGTGGAACACGGCCTCGAAGTGGTAATCGCCGAACAGGGTGTCCAGCGCGTGGCCGTCGGCGATGTCCAGGCACACCCATTCGACGCCGGATGCCGGCGCCTCGAGGTCTGCCACCACCACGTCATGGCCGGCACGCAGCAGGTGCTTGACCATGTGTGAGCCGATATAACCTGCACCACCGACAACCAGATACTTCATCCAATCCTCCTGGAGCAGACGCAGCGTTGAATGCCTGGCGTACAGGGCTTCAATGACTGTAGATGGCGATATGCCCTATTTCAAGAACAGCCAGTTGGCCATGTGCTGGCCATCGAACGTGATCAGGTAGCGCCCATCCTTGTAGCTCGCCGGCAAGGCATTTTCCTTGCCATCGCTGCTGCGGCTGTAGAGTTTCAGGCCTGCCGGCGCCTTGATGCTCAGGCTGCCCTCGAGTGGTTCGACATGGAAGGGCGTGACGTCTTCGGGCCTGGGGATGGCGCGGCTGCCCAGTGAAATGAGCAGGCTGCGCGACTGGGCAAGCGGCTTGCTGTCCAGGCTTTGCACCACGACACTGGCATTACCGGTTTTGAGCTGGACCTGAATGTCGCCGACATTGAGCGACTGGCCGCCCAGCCAGCCGCTCGCCGCTTGGGTCATGGGCGTATCGATGGTGTAGAGGCCCTGCTGCCAGTTGTGGCGCAGCTCGCCGCTGTCGCTTACGGCTTCGCTGGCATTGGCATCGATCAGTGACTGCCCCGGGTCTTTCAGCACCTGCGCGTCAGCCGGCAGCGTGCCGGCCTGCAGCCACGGCAACTGCTGGGTGTGCGGCATGGCGATCTGCAGGCGGCCTTTTTCCATGGCCGTGCGCAACATCACCGAATTGGCCGGCGAGATGTCCTGGTTGAACAGCGTTTCTGCCGTGGGCGCAAAGACGTAGCGGGTCTTGGCCTGGTGCACGTCCTGGCGCCGATAGAGCAGGGCGGCGGCGGGGAGGGTGGCGATCAGCCCTGGGTCGTTGTAGGCGTTCCAGTTGTCGGCCCGGCGCCATTGTTCGAAGAATGCCTGCTGGCTGTAGGCGTACTGCATGATCGCGTCCCAACCCTGGTGGCTGCCGGTGCCGGCCACGTACAGCGGCAGCGTGTGGCGGTCAGGCAGGGGGAAGGGTTCGGCGTTCCACTCGGTGACGGTCATCGGCTTGCCCAGTACTTGCGCCGCACCCAGCCAGTTGATCATGCCGTCGCTGCTCAGCGGGTTCTTCTCCAGTTGGCCGAGGCCGCCGTAACTGTGGGCGTCGACCACATCACCTGCAGTCAGTGCAGGCAGCGAGGACAAGCCATTGAGGCCCCAGGTGCTGGTGGTGGCGATCGGCACCTTGACGCCCAGCGTGCGCAGGTAACCGATCATGTCGGCATAGAAACGCTGCTCCAGGTCGTTGAGGAACAGCTTCGAAGGGCCATGCTCCCAGGCACGCCAGGTCTTGTCTGCGGGCAGGTCATGGCGCTCGGCAAAGGCCTTGGCCTGGTCCATGTAGAGCTTGCTGTGCCTGGGTACATCCTTGTCGGGTAGCAGCGCGTTGCCAAAGTGGTGGGTGACGTCGTTCTCATTGGTGATCAGCACGGCGGCAATCGCCGGGTCATCCTTGTAGGCCAGCCCGGTGTAGCTGTTGACGTGGGTCAGGTACTGTTCGGCAAAGCGCTTCAAGGCCTGCTGCATGCTGGTGTTGACGAACAGGTAGCCCTTGAGGCCGGCGACACCATGGTCCTTGGGCAACTCGTCGAAGCCATAAATGTTGTCAGCGGCCGTGACTGGCCGCGACACATGCAGGTCGAGCCAGACATAGATGCCTTCGTCCTTGAGGCTCTTGATCCACAGGTCGATCTTCTTCAACGACTCGGCGCTGAGCGTTTGCGTGTCCTTGATCTGTTGCAGGTCGCCGAAAATGTTGGGGGTCACCCAAGGGGAGTCGTGATGGTGCAGGCGCACAAGGTTGAAACCCAGCGCCGACAGGCGCTTGGCCTGCAGCCTGATTTCCTCGTCGGGCGTACGGAACAGCGAATAGGCCGACAGGTTGGTCCCCCAGAAGCGTACCGGTGTGCCGTCGGCAAACACCAGCTGCTCACCCTCGGCCTTGACGAAGCCGCGCTTGCCGGCCGGTTTCTCCGGCGCGTTGAGGAACGACAGGTCAACCGGCGAGGTGCGCCAGTCGAGCTGGTCATCTGGCCAGGTGGTGGGGTCGCTCATGCCGAAGCGTTCCGTGGCGGTCTGGCCGATGGTGATATCCCCGGTCACGCTCAGTTGCGCCTTGATTTGCTGCTGCCCAGGCTTGATCGGGTCGGTGTAGAAGAAGGTGCGCACCTGGTCGGTGTTGCCGCGTTCGAAATAGACCTTGGCCAGCGGTGGATCGAAGCGCATTTCGACGTGCGGCCCTTGGGGGTTCTTGCCCCACGCCCAGCCGCGGTTGTCGGGCAACAGCACCGGGTCGCCCATTTCCCCGGCAATCAGTGTGGGGTCGAAGCGCCAGACGATACCGCCGCCCATCACGTCGCTCTGCCGGCTGTGCGCCTGCAGGTCGAAGTCCCAGCTGAGGGTTTGTGCCTGGGGCTTGTGGATGACGGCCTTGAGGTCGAAGTCCAGGTCCTTGTTGGTGCCGCTCAGCATGTAACGGTAGGGGCCATCGACCTTGAGCGTCGGATAGAACCCGGTCCAGCCCCAGTTCGCGCCCCAGAAGTCAAAGCTGGAAACAAACGCCGGGCCACCCCCGTGGGTCAATGTGGGCAGGCCGTTCTGTTCGTCGACACGCACCACCCACTCGGATGCCCAGGCGCCCACTGGCAATGCCAGCAGGCCGACCAGTAGCGATGTGCGGGTCCATGTACACAGGGCAAGGCTGGGCATCGAACTACCTCGGTTGAAGGCTGATGGTGGTCACCTGGCGGGGCTCTTCAATGGCCTGTCGGCGCATCATCTGTATGTAGGCGACGCTGAGCCCGGCTATCGACCAGTACACGATCGGGATGACGGTGATGCTGCTGACGGTGAAAATGGTGACCAGGATCCCCAGCAATGTCGCCAGCAACACACGCCCCAGCAGGCGGTATGGGTCAGCGTTATCGCTGATCGCGCGTACCGCCCGGTAGATACCCAGCAGGATGCAGGCGAAAAAGCCGAGGAACAGCCCCAGTCCCACCAAGCCGATGCGCAGGGCCAGGCCGACGTAGGTGTTGACGATGTCGATGATCCCTTCGCCCTGGATCATGGACTGCATTTCCGGGGTGCTGCGGTAATCGAAGGAGCCGAACAGCGGATTGCGCTGGATGACGATCCACGAATTGTCGAGCAGGCGTTGGCGGTAGGTGATGTTCTCTGTGTCCACTTTGCCGATGAAGGGCAGCAGGTCGAGTATCTTGTCGCCACCGGGCATCACGCTCAGCAGCGGTATGCTCAATACGCCGGCCAGGGCCAGCAATGCCAGGCGTGACACCGCGTGCCGGCCCAGGGCGATGAACACCACCACGATCACCCCGGCGCCGATCCACGGGCCGCGCGACAGTGGCGCAAACAGCCCGGCAGCCAGGAGCAGGGCGCCCAGGTAGCGGTGCGCAGGCCGCTGCACGAAGTGCTGGACGAACAGGAACAAACCCACGGCCACCGCCATCACGTAGCCGAGCACGATGGCCTGGCCGGTGGTGACACTGGCTCGCAGCGAGCCTCCACGGCTCAGGTAGGCCTTCATGTCCCATTGCAGGCCCAGGGCATCGAGCAGGGCGTTGTACAGCAGCCAGTGACGGACATACTCGGCGACCCCGAGCAGCGCCAGGAGGAAGCCAACCAGGACGAACGCGAGCATGGCGTCCTTGAAGTCATTGAGTTCGCGCAAGCCACGACTGGCCACGTAGTAAGGCAGAAACACATCGATGTACAGGCTCAACACCTGACGCAGCGTGTCGGTGACCGTCGTCTCGCGTAGCGCCAGCACGCTGGTCAGTACCAGGCTGGCCAGCAGCAGCTTGTCGGGCAGCAGCCGGCCGAAGCGAACGCTCTCGCTTTGCCTGCTCAGCACCAGCGCCGCCGGGAGCAGTACGCACAGGGTCAGTACCCGTTGGTGATTGATGTCGAACAGGTAGTTGACCACGCCAAAGCC
Source organism: Pseudomonas sp. NBRC 111130 (assembly GCF_001320485.1). Taxonomy (NCBI): domain Bacteria; kingdom Pseudomonadati; phylum Pseudomonadota; class Gammaproteobacteria; order Pseudomonadales; family Pseudomonadaceae; genus Pseudomonas; species Pseudomonas sp. NBRC 111130. Next base: position 39,465 of record NZ_BCBG01000022.1, on the reverse strand, counting down.
AGGTATTTCGGTCATGGCCGGCGGGATCAGGAACAACAGCATGAAAAACAGCGCCAGCGGGTTGTGCTCACGTCGCCTGGCGACCAGCAGGATGACCGTGGCGGCTGCGGCATACACCCAGAAACTGTGGGCGAAGAACGCCATCAGGGTCAGGGTGAACCATAGATTGCGGCGCCGTTTGAAGTCCGCAACGGCGATCAGATCGGCCGCCGGACGGCGGGCCATGAAGAAAACCACACTGGCCACAAGCAGAATGACGACCAGGGCTCGCAAATGTTCTGGCATGGGCTGTAGGCACCTATCCCTCGGTGGGCTGGATGGAGGCTAGCATCGTGGCTAAATGAAACTATAGTGACTTCTAGCCATTCGGTCGGAGATTGAAGTCATGCAGTCGATTGGAGTCATGGCGATGCGAACATTCCAGCACAGGCGAGTGACGTTGGTTGTGCCTATGATTGCGATAGGGGTGCCTTGTTGACGCGCGTTTCCGATTGATCCTGATGGTCGCCCGGCAAGGCCCGCAGCAGTGCGCGGGGCATAAGAAAAAACCAACGGTATGGGGCTGTGATCATGGGGAAGCTGCAGTTTTGTACTTCTTCGCTGGGGCGCAGAAGCTTTGTTCGCAGTTGTGTCTTGTTGAGTGCCGGGGCGGCCGTGTTCGGTGTCTGCGCCAACGCCAGGGCAGCGCGCAACCCTGAGCCCAAGGGCGGTTTCGTCATCATCAATGGTTGGGTATTGCCGGTCGGATACTTCCAGGATGGACGCTCATGATCAAGGATTACGACGCCGACAAAAGCCTGCGAAACGCCTACGATTTCTGCATCCTGGGCGCAGGCCCTGCGGGGATCACCCTGGCGTTGCGCCTGGCCGCGGCCGGCTGGAGCGTAGCCTTGCTCGAAGGTGGCGGGCGCGAATACACGCCGCGCTCGCAGGCGCTGTACAAGTGCACCTCCACTGGCCTCGAGCTGTACCCCGGGGAAGCCCGCCTGCGTTACCTGGGCGGCACCTCCAATCACTGGATGGGCCGCTGCCGGCCTTTCACTGCTTCTGATTTTGCCGTGCCACCACCCGTCGACATGCCGGGTTGGCCAATCCCCTATGCGGAAGTCGAACGCTATCTGCCAGGCGCCATGGAAATCGTCGATCTGCCACAGGGCGCGGAATTTCGCGCGGTGAATGCAGGCCTCAACGGTGGCGATTTCGATGCCGACCGCTTTCTGCTCAGCCCGCCAACGCGCTTTGCGCAGAAGTACGCCACGGCGCTCAACGAAACGCCTGGGCTGGATGTATTCATCAACTGCAACTGTGTCGACCTGCTGTTCGATCAGGCCGCTGGGCAGCTCAAGGCCGTGCAGGTTTCCGACTACGACGGCAAGCGCCAGCCTGTCAACGCGCGCAATTACATCCTCGCCATGGGGGCCATTGAAAACGCCAGGCAACTGCTAAACAGCCAGTCGCTGGTGCAGGCCGGCGTGGTGCACAAGGACGGGCTGGTTGGGCGGTGCTTCATGGAGCACCTGAATATCGACATGGGTACCTTCGTCCTGCGCAGCGGCGAAGACACGGAGCCCCGCCAGTATTTCACCACCGATGCCTTCGTCGCCGAGTATCACGCCGGTAAAGGCAATGTCCTGGCGTCTGTGCTGGCCGATGTGCGCACCTACGGGCGTACGGCTGAGGTGAAGTACTTCCTGGAAAACCTGGCCTGCGAAATGGGCGTGGCCAGCAAGATCGAATTCGTTGCCAAGTTCAGCTGCCCCGGCGATGGCGTGATCAGCACCCTGATCGAGCAGTTCCCCAACGTGCAGAGCCGCATATCGCTGCTGGACGAGCAGGACGAGCTGGGGGTGGCCAAGGTCAACGTCAACTGGGTACTGAGCGCCAGCGACCGGCACACGATCAAGTGCATCGGCAGTGAACTGGCCAAGCAGTTCGCAGAAATGGGCCTGGGTTTCGTCAAACTGAACGACTACGTCTACGACACCAGCCTGCCGTTGAGGTTGTCACCGCATGCGCATCACATGGGCACCACGCGGATGGCGGCCAATGCCAAGGACGGGGTGGTCGATACCAACTGCAAGGTGTTTGGCATTGAAAACCTTTATGTCGCCGGCAGCAGCGTGTTCGCTACCGGCGGGGCTTCGAACCCGACCATGCCACTGCTGCAATTCGCCTTGAGGCTGGCCGACCACCTCAACGAGAAGATGCGTGCGGCAAAGGCGGCGGCCTGAGCCGGTTGAACTGAAACAGCGGTGTGCAAGGGTTGAGTGCAACAGGGTCAACACTCACAAGAACGAGACCGTGTTCGCCTCAGGGACAGTCCAGGGTTGCTTGATTTGCGAGGCTTGCCATATGTTTGGATGGATACGCAGTGCAGTGGCGCATTATGCCAACACCACCGGGCGGGGCGTGACGGCCTACCTGAAACTCTGTAAACCCACTCCGCGGCAGTGGGGCGAGTTTCAGCATCGATGGGGCAAGTTCTATTCGGTGGGCAGCAACTTTCACATGAATGTCGGTTGCAACGTCACCGACCCGGCCCTGGTACGCATCGGCAATAACGTCGGCTTGTCCGACTGCACATTGATTGGCCATGACGGCGTGGTGGCGCTGATCGAACTCTGTTATGGCAGAAAGCTCGACTCGGTCGGTGTCATCGACGTCAAGGACAACAGTTTCGTGGGCCACGGCGCAATCGTCATGCCGCGAGTGACCATCGGGCCAGATGCGGTGGTGGCTGCCGGTGCGGTGGTGACCAAAGACGTAGCGCCCGGGACGGTGGTCGGCGGCAACCCGGCCAAGTTCATCTGTACCACCGAAGACCTGATCAAGCGGGTCGAAGCGCGCTGCAACGCCTACCCCTGGATAGACCTGATCAAGCAACGCAAAGGCTCCTTCGACCCGTCGCTGGAGTCAACCCTGGCGATGCACAGGCGTCGCTATTTCTTCGGGGACGGCAGCAATGGATAAGAAGCCTGTCGACGTGATGGTGGTCAACTTCAACACCGCAGCGTTGCTGCAACCGATGTTCGATGCGCTGCGCGCCGCAGGGGGTGAGGCATTGGCCAGCTACCTGGTGGTGGACAATGCCTCGGTTGACGATTCTGTGGAGCGTCTGGGCAAGGTCTGCCCGCAAGCCCTGTTGTTGAGCAACAAGCTCAATGTCGGGTTCGGCCGCGCCAACAACCAGTTGCTGGCACACTTGCAGGGCAAGTACGCGCTGCTGCTCAACACTGACGCCTTTGTGGCCGCCGACAGTCTGCAGAAAACCATCGACTACATGGACGCACACCCTGAGTGCGGCATTCTGGGGGTACGCCTGGTGGGCCGGGAGGGTGACCTGCAGCCGAGCTGTCGCTATTTCCCGACCCCCTTGAACGTGTTCGTCGGGCGCACCGGGCTCCAGCGTTTCTTCCCCGGGCTGAAAATGGTCGATGAAATGGACTGGGACCACGCCTCGGTGCGTGAGTGTGACTGGCTGCCCGGCTGCTTCTATCTGGTGCGCCGCGAAGTGCTGGATCAGGTAGGCCTGTTCGACCCGCGCTACTTCCTTTATTACGAGGAAGTGGACCATTGCAAGCGGGTAAAAGCGGCCGGCTGGAAAGTGGTGTACTTCCCCGATACCACCGTGGTGCACATCGGCGGAGAAAGCTCCAAGTCGGTGGCTGAACTGGAAGCGGCGAGCCGGCAGATCTCCGGCTACCAGATCGAAAGCGAACTGTTGTATTTCCGCAAGCATCACGGTGCAGCGGGGCTGGCCTTGCACATGCTGCTGGTGAGCCTGGGCGACCTGGTGCTGGCGCTCAAGGCATTGCTCAAGGGCCGCGGCCTGGCCGCGATCAAGGCGTGCTGGCGGCATACCCGCGCCACCTGGTCACTGCTGTTCAAGACCCAGTTTGCCAGCCAGCCCACACGGTAGGTGAAACCATGTTCGATAACATCCGTGCAGACTTGCGCGCTCATGGTGGTGACTGGGGCGCCCAGGGGTTCTGGGTACTGCTGGTCTACCGCTTTGGCCGCTGGCGCTATGGCGTGCGCCCGGCCTTGCTGCGCAAACCGTGCTCCTTGGTCTACAAGGTGCTGTTCAAGTTCGTGCAGATCATCACCGGGGTCGAGCTGCCCTGCGAGGTGGTGATTGGCCGCAATTTCGTCATCGACCACTTCGGCGGCATCGTCATCAGTGGCTATGCGCGTTTTGGCGACGATTGCCGGATCCGCAACGGCGTGGTGGTAGGCCTGAAGAATGTCGACGAACCCATTGCCCCGGTATTCGGCAACAACGTCGACATCGGCGCTGGCGCCAAGGTGCTGGGCAATATACGCATCGGTAACAACGTGGCGATAGGCTCGAACGCGGTGGTGCTGACCGATGTGCCGGACAATTGCCTGGCAGTAGGGGTACCCGCGACCATCAAGGCACGCAAGCACAGTGATGCGATGCAGTACACCTGACCTGGCCCTCAACTGACGAGTGACGCCGATGAAGACAGGCATTGGAGTGGTGGTGATCGGCCGCAATGAAGGCCAGCGCCTGGAGCGCTGCCTGTTGTCGCTGATGGGGCGTGCGGATCAGCTGGTGTATGTGGATTCCGGCTCCTCCGATGGCTCGGTACAGCTGGCGAAGCGGCTGGGCGTTGAAGTGGTGGCGCTGGACATGACGCAACCCTTTACCGCCGCACGCGCACGCAATGAAGGCTTTGCCTGCCTGCAAGGCATCGTGCCCGGCATCCGCCATGTGCAGTTCGTCGACGGTGACTGTGAAGTGGATGCCGGCTGGCTGGGCAAGGCCCAGGCGTTTCTCGACCAGCACCCGGACGTGGCGGTGGTGTGTGGCCGCCGACGCGAACGCTTCCCCCAGCGTTCGGTGTACAACCTGCTCTGCGACCTCGAATGGGATACCCCCGTGGGGGAAGCCAAGGCCTGTGGGGGCGATGCCCTGATGCGAGTCGATGCCTTCATGGCGGTGTCTGGTTTTCGCCCGGAACTGATTGCCGGTGAAGAGCCGGAGCTGTGCGTGCGCCTGCGTGCAGGGGGCTGGAAGGTCTGGCGCCTGGCCGATGAAATGACCCTGCACGATGCCGCCATGACCCGATTCGGGCAATGGTGGCGGCGAAGCCTGCGTGCCGGTTATGCCTATGCCGAAGGCGCCTACCTGCATGGGCAGACGCCGGAGCGCCATTGGCTGCGCGAGTCACGGCGCGCCTGGTTGTGGGGCCTGAACCTGCCACTGGCGATCCTGGCGGTGAGCCTGTTGTCGGGCGGCTGGGGGCTGTGGTTGTTGCTGGTCTATCCGATGCAGATCGTGCGCCTGGCCCGCCGCGGTGGGCGCTCGACACGGGAGAACTGGTGGCAGGCGGTGTTTCTGGTAGTGGGCAAGTTTCCGGAAATGCTCGGCCAGGCGAAGTTCCTGCTCAACAGGCATGCGGCCGGCAAGGCGCTGCTGATCGAGTACAAATGACATGACGATGACGTTCAGATCGCTGGCCAGGAGCGTGCTCACCTTGCAGCCCGGCTATTCGCTGCGCGCGCTCAACAACAAGTTCAAGCTGACAGTAGCCATGGCCCGGGAGTGGTCCGGCCTGCAGGCGTTCGCCCAGCGCATGTCGCAGGCCCTGGGCCAGGAGCGCTTCGAGCGATTGGGCGTCGACTGCATCGGCGTGGTTCAGTGGCCTTACATCAGCAAGTGCTGGGGCGCCCCGCAGCGGCTTGAAGCGGTGGCGTCGCACTACGAAGTGGTGGCCGCGCACTGTGCCCCGTTGCTGCTGTTGCGACGTGACGAGCATCGGCAGCTGTGCGACCTGTCGGCATACGCCAGCGGTTGCAGCCTGGTGCTCGATCGGCCGATCTGGTTTCAGCGCGAAGGCGAGCTGGTGGTCAACCTGTTCCAGGGCGATCTGCGGGTGGCTTCGCTGGCCTTTACCCTGTGCCGGGAAGCGGCGGGCGTGTGCCTGTACATCGGCGCCGTGCAGGGCATCCACAAGGGCGTGGACAGCGACACCTCGCTGACCATCTACCGGGAGCTGACCAAGGATTTCGAAGGCTTGCGCCCCAGGAGCCTGCTGATCGAGGCGATCAAATGCGTGGCGAGGACGGTGGGGGCCGAGCGTATCTACGCGGTGGGGGACCAATACCGCCACCATCGCCATCCCTATTTTGGCGCCGACAAGCACCAGGACCTGGCGGCCAACTACGATGTCATCTGGCAGGAAAATGGCGCCGGGCCATCGGACCGCGAAGACTTCTTCAGCATTCCCTTGGCCCCCGCACAACGCGCGGCAGAGGACGTTGCAGCGAAGAAACGGGCCATGTACCGCAGGCGCCATGCGTTGCTGGATGACGTGTTTGGCCAGATACAGGCCGCCTTGGCCGACAGCCCGGTGCAGCAGGCCAGGGCAGACCTGGTCATCCCGTAAACGGACACAGATTCGGGGCTCTATGCGTATCGCCTATTTCATCAATCAGTATCCCAAGGTCAGCCACAGTTTCATCCGCCGCGAAATACAGGCGCTGGAGCGCCAGGGCATCGAGGTTCAGCGCATCGCCCTGCGAGGCTGGGATGCCGAACTGCACGACCCTGAAGACCTGGCCGAACGGGGCAAGACCCGCTATGTGCTGGAGCAAGGGTTGAAGGGGTTGCTGAGACCGCTGTTCGACGTCGTGCGGGCACAACCCAAGCGTTTTCTTGGCGCACTGCGCCTGGCGCTTCGCCTGGGCTGGCGCGCTGACCGCCCATGGCCCTACCACGTGGTCTACCTGGCCGAAGCATGCCGTTTGCTGCAATGGCTGCAGGCATCCGCTGCGGAACATGTGCATGCGCATTTCGGCACCAACTCGACCGAGGTGGTGATGCTGGCCAATGCCCTCGGCGGGCCGGCCTACAGCTTCACCGTGCATGGACCGGAAGAGTTCGACAAGGCGCAGATCCTGCATCTGGGCGAGAAGGTGCGCCGGGCCGCTTTCGTGGCGGCTGTCAGCTCTTTCGGTCGCAGTCAGTTGTATCGCTGGGTGGCCCATGAGCATTGGGACAAGGTCAAGGTGGTGCATTGTGGCCTGGAGCGCAGCTTCCACGAGGGGGTTGCACTGGCGCCGCCAGCCGCGCCCCGGCTGGTATGCGTGGGGCGGCTGTGCGAGCAGAAAGGCCAGTTGCTGCTGGTCGAGGCGGCCCGCGCTCTGGCGAGCCGGGGCGTGGACTTCAAGCTGGTGCTGGCTGGCGATGGTGAGATGCGCGGCCCGATCGAGGCGCTGATCGCCCGGTACGGCTTGCAGGCGCAGGTGCGTATCACGGGCTGGATCAGCAGTGCGCAGGTGCGCGATGAAATCCTCGCCGCGCGTGCCCTGGTGCTACCCAGCTTTGCCGAGGGCTTGCCGGTGGTCATCATGGAGGCCATGGCGTTGCGTCGGCCGGTCCTTACCACTTACGTGGCAGGCATTCCCGAACTGGTCTGCCAGGGTGACAACGGCTGGTTGTTCGCGGCAGGTTCCGTCGAGGCGTTGACCGAGGCCATGCTCGACTCCCTGCAGCAACCGGTGGAGGTGCTGCAACGCATGGGCGAGGCTGCTTGCCAGCGCGTGCTCGAGCGCCACGACATCGACACCGAAGCAGCGCGGTTGGTCAGCCATTTCAGGGGGCCGACATGCTGAACCTGTTGAGCGGGTTGCTGGGCTTGGCGGCGTTGCTGGTGCTGATGCCGACCCTGGTGCTGTTTACCCAGGTGGTGCTCGCCTGTTTGCCTGCGCCTGCGCGGGTTGCCCGGCAAGCTAAGCGTGCCAGGGTGGCAGTGCTGGTGCCGGCGCACAGCGAGGCAACGCTGATCACCTCCACGCTGGCCAGTATCACGCCGCAATTGCGCGAGGGCGACCAGTTGCTGGTGGTCGCCGACAACTGCACGGACCAGACTGCGAACCTGGCCCGCGCGGCGGGCGCGCAAGTGGTCGAGCGCCAGGATCTCCAGCGGCGTGGCAAGGGCTACGCGCTGGACTTCGGGGTGCAGCACCTGCGCCAGTCGCCCCCAGAGGTGTTGATCATCATCGACGCCGACTGCCAGCTCGGCGCGGGTGCGCTCGAGCAGTTGGCGCACTGTTGTGTCGACTATGCCCGGCCGGCACAAGCGCTGTATCTGATGCATGCGCCTGCCGGTGCAGGGTTGAAGGTGCAGGTGGCTGCCTTTGCCTGGCGCGTGAAGAACCTGGTCCGCCCACGGGGCTGGGCTCGGCTGGGGATGCCTTGCCAGCTGATGGGGGCGGGCATGGCATTTGCCTGGCAAGACCTGTCGGCCCTCAACCTGGCGACCGGGCACCTGGTCGAAGACCTGAAGCTGGGCCTGGAGTGTGCCGCACTGGGAAAACCGCCATTGTTTTGCCCGGCCGCCGTCGTCAACAGTCACTTCCCGACCAGCCAGGAAGGCCTGAACATCCAGCGCAAGCGTTGGGAGCATGGGTACCTGGGTGTTGTGCTGGCTGAGGGGCCCAGGCTTTTCGGCCAGGCACTGGTGCGACGTAACTGGCCGCTGTTGGGCATGGCCATGGACCTTCTGGTACCGCCGCTGGCCTTGCTGTCCTTGCTGCTGATGGTGCTGTTCGCGGTCGCCTGGCTGGCATTCGGCGTGTTCGGCGTGCTGCTGCCGGCGCTTCTTGCCACGCTGGCGTCGGGCCTGCTCGGGGCCGCTGTATTGTTGGCGTGGGGGCGCTTTGCACGAGAGCTGATCCCGTTTTCGGTACTGCTGTACGCGCCGTTCTATGCGGCGAGGAAAATCCCCCTGTACCTGGGGTTCCTACTCAAGCGCCAGGTCGACTGGGTGCGATCGAAGCGGGATGACAGCTGATGCGGGATTGGACAGGGTTGCAACGCTGGGACACGGTCATCGGCAAGCTGCGGTTGGTCCAGGATGCAACGGATGAGCAATGCCTGCTCGCGACGTTAGGTTCACCTCAGCGGGCAACCATACTGGCTTTCGTCAACGCCCATGCCATGAACCTGGTTGCCGGCAAGGCTGATTACTGCCAGGCACTCTCGGCCGCTGACGTGCTGCTGCGCGACGGTGCCGGCATGGCGATATTGCTGCGGCGCCTGGGACTGCCTCCTGGGCTGAACATGAATGGCACGGACTTCATCCCCAAGCTGCTGACGGCCTTCAATGGCAGGCGCGTGGCATTCTGGGGAACCCGTGAACCGTTCCTGTCCGAGGCCGCGCAACGCTGCGAAGCGCGCTATGGCGTGCACGTGGTGTCACGGCATGAGGGTTTCGCCGAACTCGACACTTACCTCGGCCTTGCCCAGGCACAACAGCCTGCGCTGATCGTGCTGGGCATGGGAATGCCCAAGCAGGAACAGCTCGCCGCTCGCCTGGCGGCGCTGGATTGCCCCTGCCTGATCGTCTGCGGCGGTGCCATTGTCGACTTTCTGGGTGGCAAGGTGGCGCGAGCGCCTTCCTGGGTGCGCCGCCTGAACGGTGAGTGGGTGTTCCGGTTGCTCAAAGAGCCCAAGCGCCTGTTTGCCCGTTATGTGCTGGGTAATCCGTTGTTCCTGTTGCGTGCGTTGCTTTATGCCAGAGCGCCTGGGCAGCGAGCACAACGGCGAAGCTGAATGCTGCCTGTCGGGGCGGTCGATGAGCCCCCGCAGCAAACGCCGGGTACTGCTACAGTGATATCAATCGAGGCGGGGCGCCGTGCTGCGAATTTTCAAAGGTTTTTCAGCTACCTGAGGTGAGTTTCCATCGCTTCGTTGTGATGGTCAGGCTTTTGCCACACACAGTTCAGTGAGGCCTTACGATGGTGTTCGAACCCAGAAGCAGTCGGTCGTTACTCCAGCGAAGAAGTAGCGTCAGCAACGCCGTGCAAGCCGGCCTTGATGGGATTGCCGTCACCAGTGTGGCGTGGTACCTGATCTACGACCAGTTTGGCTACATCACCTCGGACTACGTGATCATGCTGCTGTTGCTGATTGGCGCGCTGGCGGTCATTTACGACCACTACGCCATCTACCGCAGCAATGTGGGGCTATCGGTAAAGGCCTTCCGGCTGTTCAAGGCCTGGTCGGCGACGTTCTGTTTCCTGGTGGTGATCGCCTTCCTGACCAAGCAGAGCGAAACCTATTCACGTTTGCTGGTCGTTCAACTGTTTGTCATCGGCTACATCGTCCAGCTGTTCCTGCACGTGGCCATGCGCGAGCTGCAAAAGCGCTTCACCGCCCATGCGCGGCTGGACAATGCCTTGATCATCGGCAATGGCGACCTGGCCAACTTCCTGTATCAGAAGATCAGCAACAACCCGTGGTTCGGCGAGCGGGTGATGGGGTGCATCTGGGTCGATCAGGAAGAAGATCAGGCCCGCGAGGGGCAGGATGCAAAGCTGCGCCTGCCCGTGCTGGGCAGCATTGCCGATCTCGACGAGATCATCGCCCAGCATGGCATCCGCACGGTTTACCTGGTTACGCCCCTTGGCGGGTCGGCAGTGATTCAGGATGTGTACCTCAAGTTGCTCGACAAGTGCATTGCGGTCAATTGGGTTCCGGACATCTTCTCGCTGCGCCTGATCAACCATAGCGTGCGCGAAATTGCCGGGATCCCGGTGCTGACCCTGTCGGAAACGCCGCTGACCGGGACCAGCCTGTTCCTGAAGAACCTGGAAGACCGCGTGCTGGCCGCGCTCATCCTGCTGTGCGCCTCGCCGGTGTTGCTGGCGGTCGCGTTGATCATCAAGTTCGACAGCCCCGGGCCGGTGTTCTTCCGCCAGGACCGTACCGGCTGGACCGGGGAATCGTTTCGTATCTGGAAATTCCGCAGCATGCATGTGCATCAGCCGGAAAACGGCGTGGTCGAGCAGGCGCAGCGCAATGACCCGCGCCTGACCCGGGTCGGAGCGTTCATTCGGCGCACCAGCCTCGATGAGCTGCCGCAGCTGTTCAACGTGCTGACCGGCGACATGTCGCTGGTCGGCCCGCGCCCCCATGCCTTGCAGCACGACACGTTGTACTCGCAGGACATCGTCGATTACTTCGCCCGCCACAACATCAAGCCCGGCATGACGGGCCTGGCGCAGGTACGCGGGTATCGCGGGGAAACCAAGGATATCGAGCAGATGATCCAGCGGGTCAATTCGGACATCGAGTACATCAACAACTGGTCGTTGTGGCTCGACTTCGTGATCCTGGTACGAACCCTCAATGCCTTCACTGGCAAGCAGGCTTATTGACGCCGCAGGCCAGCGGGGCGGGGAGGGGCATCATCATCTTGTCCGCGGGAGGAGCCGTTATCGCCAGGCTGTTGAAAGCCGAGTGGCCCTCGCTGCTGCTCTGGGCCTTTCTGTTTTCGCCGCAATTCGCCAGGCTGTTGGCGGATTGCCAATGCGCGAAAATCGACCTGCTGGTCTTATACACCTTTGCCATTTCGTTGCTGTGGCTGCTGGCAATCCGCTTCATATCGGCCAACCCGTTCAGGGTGCATGTGCTGCTGTTGCCGTTCTACCTGCTGGCGAGCATCGACCTGTTCGTGGTGCTGAACTTCGGTTCGCGGCTGACGGCGGCCTACCTGTACATTGCCTTGACCAACTACAAGGAAGCGACGGAATTTTTCGCCACCTACTGGCGCTCGATCGCTGCGACCTTGGCGGTGTTCGCAGTGTGCTACGGGGTTGGCTTGGCCGGGCTTCACGGCCGCCGCCAGCACCGCAACAAGGCCGTGCTGGCGCTGGCGCTCGGTGGCTTGCTGCTGGGCTATGGGGCTTATTTCTACAAGACCGTCACGCTCAACTCACTGAGCAAGGGCGCAGTACTCGACCTGTTGGCGAAAGACCAGAGCACGCCCGTAGGCTACCTGTCGCAGCTCGGCCTGACGGCGGCCCTGTATTGGGAATCCAAGGGGTATATCCAGCAACGCATGGCGGCGCAGGTGAACATCACCCGCATCTCCGACCAGGCCGACATCGAGACGCTGGTGTTCGTCATCGGCGAGTCTTCGCGCCCGCACAACTGGTCATTGTACGGCTACCCGAACAGCACCACGCCCCACCTCGATCAGCAGCCGGGGCTGTTCAAGTTCAAGCGCATGTGCACCACCGCGCCTTACACGTCGGTTGCCGTGCCTTCGCTGCTCAGCCTGTACCCCATCCGCGACTGGGACCTGATTGCATCGAACAAGTCGCTGGTCGGGATCTTGCGTGCGGCCGGCTACGACACGTACTGGCTGTCTTCGCAGGAGGTCGACAGCTTTGGCGGGATCATTCCGCAGATCGCCGCAGAAGCTCACTACCGCCAGTACCTGGAGCGCAGCTATGACGGTGCGCTGGTGCCGGTCTTGCAGCAGGTGCTGGGCAAGGCCGATAGGCGCCGCCAGGCGATATTCATCCACATCAAGGGCAGCCACTTCGAATACGCTCGGCGCTTCCCAGGCGACTTCGCCCGGTTCAAGCCGGCCAGCGGCAGCCAGAAAGACCGGATCACGGCCGATTACGACAACTCGGTCCTGTACACCGACTGGCTGCTGTTCTCGATCATGCAAACGCTGGCGGCCAGGCACGAGAAAGCACTGCTGGTCTACGCGTCGGACCATGGCGAGAACCTGCTGGATGACAGCCGAGAGCTGTTGGGCCACGGCATCGGTAACCAGTACGACCTGTCGACATCGGCGTTTGTCTGGTCCAGCGGCAACCTCTCGCCAGAGCAGATGGTTAAACTGGAAAAGTTGAAGGCCAGGGAGGACCAGCAGGTCAGCATCGGCTCGCTGCCGCATATGCTGCTGAACATGGCCGGGATATCCATGCCTGGCTATGACAGCAGCCAGGACTTGCTCAGCGATGACTACAAGCCCTCGGAGTGCCCACACCTGCTCGCGACCGGCTTTGTGCCGTCGTTCGACTTCGACATCAAGCACATAGCCGTCGAGTGATCAGGCCGGTAGCGTCAGCGGGTGCAAGGCGCGAAAGCCTTGCGCTTCTTCCACCAGCCAGTCATGCACCGCTCGCGCGCCCGGCTGGTTCAGCCCGCCTGGGGGGTAGTGCACCATGTAGCGCTTGTGGTTGGCTATCGGGTGGCCAAACGGCACGATCAAGGCGCCGCGTTCGAGCTCGTCATTGAGCAGCGTGCGCCGGGCAATCGCCACGCCGACGCCGGCGATCGCCGCTTCGATGGTCAGGTGGTTGCGGTTGAAGGTATGCCCCCGGCGCACGTCCAGCCCGCCGGCGCCGATGCCCTCCAGGTAAAACTCCCACTCCGCATATTCCGAGCTGCCGCGCCAGGCGGTGATGTCGTGCAGCAGCGGATAATGCGCCAGGTCGGCCGGGCCATGCAGCGGTGGGCGACCACGCAGCAGCGCAGGTGAACAGACCGGGAAGATCTGTTCGTCCAGCAAAGGCGTCGACAGCATGCCCGGGTAGCTGCCGTCGTTGAGGTCGATGGCCAGGTCGAAGTCGCCGGGGTGCAAGGCATGGGCGCTGTCTTCGGCGACCAGGCGCAGTTCGATGTCCGGGTAACGCTGCTGGAAACGCGGTAATCGAGGGGTAAGCCACTTGGCCAGGAACGACGGGATCGAACGCAGGCGCAAGGTACCGCGGATTTCACCGGCATCCAGGCGCAACAGTTCGGCCTCGATGCTGCCATAGGCCTCGGTGACCGTCTGTGCCAGGCGCTGGCCCTCGGCGCTGAGCTCCACACCGCGTGCCCGGCGCAGGAACAGCTTGTAGCCCAGGCGCTCTTCCAGCTGGCGCATCTGTTGGCTGACAGCACCGGGGGTGATGTGCAGTTCGTCGGCACAGCGGGTGAACGAAAGGTGCCGCGCTGCGCAGGAGAAGACATGCAGCCAGACGAACAGCTGGCCATTGAGTTGTCGTCGCATCGTTTAGTGTCGCTAAAGCCTTGCTTAGGAAGTTTCGTTGGTCATCGGTCAGTGATCGCGGCAGTATCGCGCAAATTGGCAGTACCACTCAATTTTCTCAGACAGCCGTGGGGCACAGTACCGCGCCGACACGGTCAGGCATTAGTATGGCTATCAGTGTTTTCGACCTTTTCAAGATTGGCATCGGCCCGTCCAGCTCCCATACCGTAGGCCCGATGCGGGCAGCGGCGAGCTTTGCCCAGGCGTTGCGCGAACAGGGCTTGCTGGCCCAGGTGCAGCGCATCGAAGTGCGCCTGTACGGCTCGCTGTCAGCGACCGGGGTAGGCCATGCCACGGATCGCGCCTGCCTGCTTGGCCTGATGGGACAATGGCCGGATCGTATCGACCCGGCCACCATCGAGCCGCGCATCAGCCAGTTGCTGCAGGAGCAGTGCCTGATGCTCGATGGCAGCCATCCGCTGGTGTTCCAGTATGCCCGCGACCTGCTGCTGCTGGACGAAAGCCTGCCATATCACCCCAATGCCATGACCCTCGAGGCCATGGGCGGGCAGGGTCGTCTGTTGCACCAGACCTACTATTCCATCGGTGGCGGTTTCATCGTCGAGCAGGGCGAGATCGATGCGCCTCAGGCGCAAGACAATGCGGTCCAGCTGCCGTACGAGTTTTCCAGCGCCGCAGAGTTGCTGGCACTGTGCAAGGCCAACCAGCTCAGTGTGGCGCAACTGATGATGGCCAACGAGTGCGCCTGGCGCCCGCAAGCCGAAGTGCGCGAAGGCCTGCTGCGTATCTGGGCGGCAATGCGCGATTGCGTCGACAACGGCTTGCGCAACGAAGGCATCCTGCCCGGCGGCCTCAACGTCAAGCGACGTGCCGCACGACTGCACCGCAGCCTGCAAGAGGCTGGGCAGCCGAATGTGATCGGTTCGACCCTGAGCGCCATGGAGTGGGTCAACCTGTTTGCCCTGGCGGTCAATGAAGAAAACGCCGCTGGCGGACGCATGGTCACCGCGCCCACCAATGGCGCCGCCGGCATTATCCCGGCTGTGTTGCACTACTACATGAAATTCAACCCAGGTGCCTGTGACGACGATGTGGTGGCGTTTCTGCTGGCCGCCGCCGCCGTCGGCATCCTGTGCAAGAAGAATGCCTCGATCTCCGGGGCTGAAGTCGGCTGCCAGGGGGAAGTCGGTTCGGCCTGTTCGATGGCCGCTGCCGGTCTGGCTGAAGTGCTGGGGGCCACACCGCCGCAACTGGAAAACGCCGCCGAGATCGCCCTGGAGCATAACCTCGGCCTGACCTGCGACCCGGTCGGCGGGCTGGTCCAGGTGCCGTGCATCGAGCGCAATGCGATTGCTGCGGTAAAGGCGATCAATGCCGTGCAGATGGCCCTGCGCGGTGACGGCGAGCATTTCATCTCGCTAGACCGGGTGATCCGCACCATGCGCGACACCGGCGCCGACATGCATGCCAACTACAAGGAAACCTCGCGGGGTGGCCTGGCGGTCGCATTCGTCGAATGTTGATTGGCGTTTCGCCGGCAAGATGCCAGTGCCTGCCTTGAATTGGGCGTGAGGCGTAAATCGAGCGCCGCGCGGGCGGCGCTCGATCTGTGGTGTACACAGGGTACCTTGACGCTACTTGCCCTTGTTCTTGAGGGTGACGAAGCTGGCGCGCATATCCTTGGCCCAGCCGTCGAGGACTGGCTTGACGTCGTTCAGGGTCAGCTTGGTCTTGTCGTTTTCCAGCTCCTTGCCGGTACCCTTGCGCACTACCTGGGCCAGTACCTTCTGGTTGCCGCCGTCGAGGAAGGCCGCTTCGACACCGACATCCACTTGCTGGTCGCGGCCACCCATGGCGGTATTGACGCCTGCGGAAATCAGCGCGATCGGGATGAATTCGTAGGGTTTGAGGCTTTCATTGCTGGTTGACACCGCAGTGATCGCCGGGCGTACCACAATGGTGCCCGGCCCGGGCGCCTTGGCCAGGGTCAGCACGCTGCCCATTTCACGGCGCAGGGCATCGTTGAAGTAGCGGTTGATTTCATTCAGCGTCTGCTGGGAAATGACCGCCGTCGCCTGCGGCTTGGGGTAGAACTGGCTCGGCTCGATGAAGACTTGCGAATACTGGTTGATATTGACTTTGGGGTCGATCCAGCGCATCACCGATGCACCCGATGGACTTTTCGCTTCCTGCAGGCGGCTGTAGTCCTTGAGAAAGCCGGAATAGTCCTTGGGGTCCACGCGGTTGCTGGAGCAGGCGGCCACAGCGAGCAAAGCGGCGCACAACAGGGTAACGCGGGGCAGGGATTTCATGATGGTTTTGCATCCATGATGGGTCGGCCAGAACAACGCTAGCAGGTGCTTGGCAGATGGCCAGTGAACGTTTGAAAACCCGTGAGGTCTTGCCTGGTGTTTTATGGTTGTGCATGTCTTGAAAACTGTAGAGCCTTTGACATCGAGCGCCGCACGGGCGGCGCTCGATCTCAAGCACGGCGCAGCTTTCAAGGCGTACGCCTTGTTACCCGAGCGCCTCGCGCAACCGATACCACAACATCCCCAGCGCCAGCAGCGGCGAGCGTAGCGCCTTGCCGCCCGGGAACGTCAGGTGCGGCACCGCGCTGAACACATCCAGCCCCTGGCTCTGCCCCAACGCGATACCTTCTGCCAGCAGCTTCGCCGTCCAGTGGGTTACGTTCAGCCCATGCCCGGAATAACCTTGGGCATAGAAAACGTTGGGGTGCTGGCTCAACCGCCCCACTTGCGGGAAGCGGTTGGCGGTGATGCCGATCATGCCGCCCCACTGGTAGTCGATGCGCACGTTGGCCAGTTGTGGGAACACCTTGAGCACTTTTGGCCGCATGTAGGCCGCGATGTCCTTGGGGTCGCGGCCGGAATAGTGGCATGCACCGCCAAACAGCAGGCGGCGGTCGGCAGTGAGGCGGTAGTAGTCCAGGCCGACTTTCTGGTCACACAGGGCCATGTTCTGCGGGATCAGCGTGCTGGCCACGGCTTCCGGCAGCCGCTCGGTGGCCACCACGTAACTCCCGGCCGGCAGCACTT
The DNA here is from genome assembly GCF_001320485.1 of Pseudomonas sp. NBRC 111130. NCBI lineage: Bacteria > Pseudomonadati > Pseudomonadota > Gammaproteobacteria > Pseudomonadales > Pseudomonadaceae > Pseudomonas > Pseudomonas sp. NBRC 111130. The sequence continues at coordinate 22,580 of NZ_BCBG01000022.1, read as the reverse complement.
TACCGCTCAGCCGTGGCTCCAGGTCGTCGAGGTGGGCGTTGCAGCCCAGAACCAGGCTCTGTGCCCGTACTTTGCCGCGTGCCGTATGCACGGTCACGGTCGGGCCATGCTCGATGCGCAGCACCGGGCTCTGCTCGAAGATGCGTACTCCCAGGCCATGGGCCACGCGTGCTTCGCCCTGGACCAGGTCGAGCGGGTGCAGGTGGCCTGAACCCATGTCCACCAGGCCGCCGGCATACTGGTCACTGGCGACGATTTCATGCATGCCCTCGGGCCCGACCAGGCGGGTTTGGGGGCGGTAGCCCAGGCTGGCCAGGTCTTCCTGTTCAGCCTTGAAGGCAGCGAACTGTGCCGGCGTATTGGCCAGTTCGCAGAAGCCCCAGCGCAGGTCGCAGGCAATCGCGTATTGCTCGACGCGGCGAGCGACCAGTGCCACCGACTCGATGCCGGCCTGCTGCAGGTAGCGCACGCCGTCCTGGCCAACGTAGCGGGCAAAGCCGCTGACATCATGGCCGATGCCGCGAATCAGCTGGCCGCCGTTGCGCCCGCTGGCGCCCCAGCCGATGCGACGGCCCTCCAGCAGCACCACGCAAAGCCCGCGCTCAGCCAGTTCCAGCGCGGTGTTGACCCCGGTCAGCCCGCCGCCGATTACGCACACGTCAGCCGTCAGTTCGCCGTCGAGGCAGGGGTAGGGCGCCGCGTTGCGCGCCGTGGCGGCGTAGTACGACGCGGTATGTTGGGTATCGAAAGACATGATGCGTTCTCGGTTCAACGGTTGGACTTGATCTTGCTCCAGGAGCGGGTCATGACCCGCATGATCTTCGGGCTCGGGGTACTGGAGATGTACAGCTTGTCCAGCACTTCCTGGGGTGGGTAGATCTCCGGGTTGTCGACCAGTGACGTGTCCATGTAGGCCTGGGCATCCGGGTTGGCGTTGGCGTAGCCGACCGTGGCGCTGACCTTGGCGATCACTTTCGGGTCAAGCAGGTAGTTGATGAACGCCAGGGCCTGCTCAGGGTTCTGCGCATCCTTGGGGATTGCCAGCAGGTCGAACCACAGGTTGCTGCCTTCCTTTGGAATGCTGTAGGCGATCTTGACCCCGTTTTTCGCTTCCACGGCCCGGTTGGCCGCCTGGAACACGTCGCCGGAATAGCCGAAGGCCACGCAGATATCACCGTTGGCCAGGTCCGAGACGTACTTGGAGGAATGGAAGTAGGTGATGTACGGGCGCAGTTCGAGCAGGCGCGCTTCAGCCTTGGCATAGTCGCCCGGTTTTTCGCTGCGTGGGTCCATGCCCAGGTAGTTGAGCATTGCCGGGAACAGCTCGTCGGGTGAATCCATGAAGGCCACGCCGCATTGCTTGAGCTTCTTCAGGTTCTCTGGCTCGAACAGCGTTGCCCAGGAGTCGATATGGTCCACACCCAGTGCGGCCTTGACCTTGTCGACGTTATAGCCAATGCCGTTGGTTCCCCAAAGATAGGGCACTGCGTACTGGTTGCCGGGGTCATTCTGCTCGAGCTGCTTGAGCAGCTTCGGGTCCAGGTGCTGCCAGTTCGGCAGCTTGCTGCGGTCCAGTGGCAGGAACGCACCGGCCTGGGCCTGGCGGGCCAGGAAGTGGTTGGAGGGCACCACCACATCGTAGCCGGTGCGGCCGGCGAGCAGCTTGCCTTCCAGGGTTTCGTTGGAGTCGAACACGTCATAGACCACCTTGATCCCACTGCTGGCCTGGAAGTCGGCCAGGGTCGTGTCACCGATGTAGTCGGTCCAGTTGTACACGCTGACGCTGGGCGTGGCCTGTGCGGCGGCGCAGAACAGCAGGGCGAAGGTAGCGGGGATCAGGGCTTGCAGATGACGCATGTCGACACCTCGTTGGTCTTGTTCTTTGAGTTCGGTGCAAGGGGGGGCGCTTGGCGCCCCCGGAGAATCACACGCTCAGCAGCAGGAACTCGCGCTCCCACGAACTGATGACGCGCTTGAAGTTTTCATGCTCGGCACGCTTGACCGCGACGTAGCCCTGGACGAACTGCTTGCCCAGGTAGCGCTGCACGGTTTCGCAGTCTTCCATGTGCTGCAGCGCATCCTCGATGGTGATCGGCAGCCGCAGGTTGCGCCGTTCATAGGCACGGCCCTGGACCGGCGCGCTCGGCTCGATCTGCTCGACCATGCCCAGGTAACCGCACAGCAGGCTGGCGGCGATCGCCAGATAGGGGTTGGCGTCGGCGCCCGGCAGGCGGTTCTCCACGCGCATCGCATCGGGGCTGGACGTTGGCACACGCAGGCCGGCGGTGCGGTTTTCCTCGCCCCATTCGACGTTGACCGGTGCCGAGGTGTCCGGCAGGAAGCGACGGAACGAGTTGACGTTGGGTGCGAACATCGGCAACAGCTTGGGGATGTACTTCTGCAGGCCGCCGATGTGGTGCAGGAACAGTTCGCTCATGCTGCCATCGTCATTGGCGAACACCGGTTTGCCGGTGGCAATGTCGACCACGCTCTGGTGCAGGTGCATGGCGCTGCCTGGCTCGTCGGTGATCGGCTTGGCCATGAAGGTGGCGGTGACGTTGTGCTTGAGCGCGGCTTCACGCATGGTGCGTTTGAACACGGTGATCTGGTCGGCCAGGTCCAGCGCGTCGCCATGACGGAAGTTGATTTCCATCTGCGCCGGGCCGTCTTCGTGGATCAGCGTGTCGAGGTCCAGGCCTTGCAGCTCGCACCAGTCGTAAACGTCTTCGAACAGTGGGTCGAATTCGTTGGCGGCGTCGATCGAGAACGACTGGCGCCCGCTTTCGGCGCGGCCCGAGCGGCCCAATGGCACTTGCAGGGGCAGGTCCGGGTCTTCGCAGCGCTGGGTCAGGTAGAACTCCATCTCTGGCGCGACGATCGGCTGCCAGCCTTTGTCGGCATACAGCTTGAGCACCTTCTTCAGCACGTTGCGTGGCGACAGCTCGATCGGGTTGCCCTGCTTGTCGAACGTGTCGTGAATGACGATGGCGGTGGGTTCGATGGCCCACGGGATCTGGTAGACGGCCGTCGGGTCGGGGCGGCAGACCATGTCGATGTCGGCTGCATCGAGCAGGCTGTAGTAAATGTCGTCATCGACGTAATCGCCGGTGACGGTCTGCAGCAGCACGCTTTCTGGCAGGCGCATGCCGCGTTCGTGAAGGAACTTGGCGGTCGGTGCGATCTTGCCGCGGGCGATGCCGGTCAGGTCGCTGATCACGCATTCGACTTCGGTGATGCGGTGTTCTTTCAGCCAGGCGGACAGCTGATCGAAGGGGGCGTTCATACAGACCTCTTGGTTGGGTTTTTTTGTGGGAGCGGGCGGGCCCGCGAAAGCCGTTGCAGGGTTTCGAAGGCATTGCGCTTCCCAGGTGACACGCTGGAGACTATCTTGAGCGCAGGCCCGCAAAGCCATCTATCCACTTTCTTCTGCGATCAATGCACCAAAAGAGTGCAACTAGGACAACGCGTGACAACGCCTAATGCCTTGCAAGTCCAGGCCTTCCACACCACGGATGTGACCGAACAGGTACGCGCCACCCCCGGTTGGCAGCAGCAGTACCGGCAGATGTCGCCAGGCCATTTCAGCGGCCAGCTGCGCTGCCTGGGGCTCGATGGAGTGGAGGTCTACGAGGAGCGACTGAACACACGTGTGGAGCAGTTCTTCCGGGCACCGAGCGGTGCGCTGGCGTTCTGTTTCGACCAGAGCGAAAACAGCCTTTACCTGCTCAATGAGCAAAGCCGCAATATCTGGATCACACCGGAGAACTATCAGGAAGTGGCCGTGGTGTTCGACCAGGCCTTTCTCGCCCGTCATGGCCTGGACCCACAGCGGCTCGAAGGGTTGTTCATGGTGCCGCTGGGCAGTGGGCAGAATGCGCTGTTCGGCAGTTGGCTGAGTGCCACCTTGACCCGCCTGGGCGAGGCCGATTGCCCATTGCAAGGGCAGGCGCTGGCCGAGCAGTTGCTCGAAGATTGCCTGTTCATTCTCGACAACGCCTGCCAGCGCTTGCAAGGCGGGGCGCTGGGGCGGCGCGGCGAGGAGCGGGCGATCATGCAGCGGGTCAGCGAATGGGCGGCAGATTGCCCGGAAGAGACCCTCAACCTGGTGGAGCTGGCCGAGGTGGCCGGTGTGTCGCTGCGCCAGCTGCAGCAGGCGTTCAAGGCGTTTACCGGGATGCCGCCGGCGCACTGGCTGCGGTTGCGTCGGCTCAACGGCGCGCGGCGGGATCTGTTGCGCGGCGGTGAGGTGACCGTTGCGGAAGTAGCCATGCGTTGGTCATTCTGGCATTTGGGAAGGTTTTCAGAGAGTTACCGGCAGTTGTTCAAGGAATTTCCGAGCGAGACCCTCAAGCGGGGCAGGGGCTGAGTTCTTTGTTGTTGCAACTGGCCTCTTCGCGGGCGCGCCCGCTCCCACAGGTTCGTCACTACCCTCAGACCTGGTGATTGTCTCTGTGGGAGGGCGTGCCCGCGAAGAGGCCGGTGCAGACAACCCAGCATTCCCATTGGAAAATTGCTATCGTGCCCGGCAGTTTCCACCCGAGGTCCCGATGTTCTACCTGCCTTTGCCCAGCGACCAGGCCGACAGCCTGGCCAGCGTGCCCCCCGCCACCGACTTCTTCCCGAGCGCCAGCCTGCTGGAAGCTGCCGCCGTGCTGTTCGTGCAGAACCTGCCACGCCAACCGGCCAGCGCCTCGGCGGACACACAGGAGCGCCGCTTCGCCGAGATCGTGCGCATCGCCAATGAAGTCGAAGCTGCAGCCCCAGGCCGCTTCCAGCGGCAGGTCGCCCAGCACTTCGACCGCAAGGCGTTCGCCATGGGGCTGGGCATGCTTGGTGAGAATGGCGTCGCCCTGGTGTCGGCCGAAACCGAGTACCAGGCCGACGAGTTCCAGGACGCCGAAGGCCAGTGGAATTTCCAGTTCGCCGACAGCTATCGCCAGCGCGTCACGCCGCTGCACCCGGTGTACCTGCCGTCACTGGCCAGTGACCTGATGCTCAGTGACCAACAGCACCGCCTGCTGCGCGAGTTTGTCTGCGGTGTCGACGAATCGGTCGCCGTGCAGGGGTTCGCCGGCACCGGCAAGACCTTCCTGATCCACCAGTTCGCACGCCTGCTTGACCCTCAGCGCACGCTGCTGCTAGCCCTTACCGAAGGCCAGCTGCGGGCCTTGCAGGCACGGGTCAGGGATGCCCAGGCCTACACTGCGCTGACCTTCGGCCAGTTGGCCGACGAAATTCTCAACCGTGACCTCACCAGCAATGGCTGGCGCCTGCGCGACCCGTACCGCACCAAACTGTCCTGGCGCCCGCAGGAGGCGCAGGTGGTGCGCTGGCTGAGCATTCCCGACATCGGCCCGCTCGCCGCGCGCGATGTGGTGGCCCTGTGCGTCAAGGCCGTGCGCAGCTTCTGCCGCAGCGGCGACAGCCAGTTGCAGCTGCATCACCTGCCCTGGGCCGGGCCTGGCACCACGCCGCTGGACCAGGAAGTGCTGCTGGAAAAGGCCCGCCTGTACTGGCAGGAGCTGGTCCGCCCGTCAGCCCGCGACATCCAGCTGCCGGTGCGTGACTACCACCGGGTCAAGCTGCTGTCATTGACCGCTGAGGTGATCGACAGCCGCTTTAGCCACGTCATCGTCGACGAGGCCCATGAATTGTCCGCGCCGATGCTCTCGGTGCTCGACCGCAGCCCGCAGTCAGTCATCGCGCTGGGCGACGAGCTGCAGAACCTCAATGGCCTGAGCCCCCACCATGGCAACTTCATTCGCCAGCGCTACATCGACCACTCCCTGCGCGCCGGCCCCGCCATGGACGGCGTGCTGAACCCGTTGATCCAGGCACACCCGGCGACGATCCAGGCGGCCTTCAGTGGCAGTGCCGAGCATTACACCCGGGTGAGTTTCTTCGACACGGTGACCGTGCCTGAGCAGCCAACCGCCTTGATCGTCGATGACGAGTGGGGCCTGTTCGGCTGGTTCCAGCGCCTGACTCATCAGGGGGTGCCCTTCGTGCTGCTGAAAAGCGCGCGCAAGGACTTCGAACTGTTCGTCGAGGACTGCATCGAGCTGTACCGCTACGGCACCCGGGCGCGCCACCCGATGTTGTTCCGTTATCCCAGCTGGCAAGCACTGGAGCAGGACAAAGGTGACGACAAGGCCTTTGTCGCGGTGGCCGGCATGCTGCGTAAAGGCTATACCCCGGAGCATTTTGCCAAGGCCAAGAGCCGTTACCGCTGGGACAAGGCGCCAAAGCTGTTCCTTGGCCGGGTGCGGGATGTGAAGAACATGGAGTTCGCCCGGGTGATGGTGTCGCCGGAGCTGATGGTGGCGCCTGGCACGGCGGGCAATCGCAACGACCGGGCGCGGCTGTTGGCGGGGCTGTATACCGCCTGTTCGCGGGCGCGGCATGAATTGATCGTGCCGGGGGGGATGCTGGACTGGGTCAAGGACCAGGCCCGGGATTGATGTTGCTGGGGCTGCTTTGCAGCCCTTTCGCGACACAAGGCCGCTCCTACAGGGAAACGCGATCCCCTGTAGGAGCGGCCTTGTGTCGCGAAAGGGCCGCAAAGCGGCCCCAATACCTGGAATCAGTTACGATCCAGCCAGACAGTCTGGGCATTGGTGAACTCGCGCACCCCAAAGTGCGAGAGCTCACGCCCGAAACCGCTCTTCTTCACGCCACCAAACGCCACACGGGGGTCGGACGCGCAGTAGCCGTTGATGAACACGCCACCGGTATCCAGCGCGGCAGTCATGCGCTCGGCCAGCGCATAGTCGGCGGTGTAGATGGTCGAAGCCAGGCCGAACTCGCTGTCGTTTGCCAGCTCAACCGCATGGTCGGCGTCACGGGCAGTGATGATCGCTGCCACTGGCCCGAACAGCTCCTGCCTGAAGGCAGTCATGTCCGGGGTGACGTTGGCCAGCACGGTGGGTGCGTAGAAGTTGCCAACCCCTTCGACCTTGTCGCCGCCCAGCAGCAGGGTGGCGCCTTCGGCCAGCGTCGCCTGGACCTGGCCATCCAGCTCGTCGCGCAGGTCATAGCGGGCCATCGGGCCGATGTAGGTGTCGTCTTCCAATGGGTTGCCGACTTTCAGCTTGCGCGTGGCTTCGACGAACTTGTGCGTGAATTCCTCGACGATGCTTTCTTCGATGATCAGGCGCTTGGCGGCGGCGCAGACCTGGCCGGTGTTCTGGTAGCGACCGATCACGGCGGCCTGCACAGCGGCGTCGATATCAGCATCAGCCAACACGATGAACGGGTCGGAACCGCCCAGCTCCAGCACGCATTTCTTCAGCGCGGCACCTGCCTGGGCACCGATGGCCATGCCCGCGCGCACGCTGCCGGTCAGGGTCACGGCGGCGATGCGCACGTCGTTGATGGCGCGAGTGACGCCGTCCGGGGTGACGTTCAGCACTTCGAACACGCCTTCAGGCAGGCCGGCGTCCTTGAACAGTTCACCCAGCAGGTAGGCGCTGCCCATCACGTTCGGTGCGTGCTTCAGGACATAGGTGTTGCCGGCCAGGATCGCCGGCACGGCGCCGCGCAGCACCTGCCAGACCGGGAAGTTCCACGGCATCACGGCCAGGATCGGGCCCAGTGGGCGGTACTCGATGCGGGCTTTCTCGACCTGGGTCGGCTCGGCGGCGAGCATCGCCGGACCGTGCTCGGCATACCAGCGGCACAGGCCGACGCACTTGGCGACTTCGCCACGGGCCTGGGCGATCGGCTTGCCAATTTCACGGCTGATCATCTGGGCGAAGGCTTCGGCCTTGGCTTCGAGGGTGCTGGCCAGGGCGAGCAGGTACTCGCTGCGCTGACCCAGCGACACTTGCCGCCACTGGCCGTAGCCAGCCTTGGCGCGTTGCAGCGCCGCTTCCAGTGCGGCGTCGGTGTCGAAGGGAAAGGCGCCAATCTGCTCGCCGCTGAACGGGTCGACGGAGATGGCGTGGGTCAGGCTGCTGATCGCACTCATGGCGGGTCACTCTCGTTGTTGTTACTCGGTGACGCCAGACTAGTGGGCTATGGCTTTAATGAAAACTGAATAATAATGAGCGAAACATTCACGTTTGGAGAATGACTGTGGACCTGGTGCAACTGGAGATCTTCAAGGCCGTGGCCGAACAGGGCAGCATCAGCGCCGCCGCCCAGCATATCCATCGGGTGCCCTCGAACCTGACCACGCGTATCAAGCAACTGGAGGAAGACCTGGGCGTCGAACTGTTCATCCGTGAGAAGAGCCGCCTGCGCCTGTCACCGGCGGGTTGGAACTTCCTGGAATACACCCGGCGCATCCTCGATCTGGTGCACGAAGCACGGCTGACCGTGGCCGGCGAGGACCCCCAGGGCACCTTCGCCCTGGGTTCGCTGGAGAGCACCGCGGCGGTGCGCATTCCTGCGCTGCTGGCGGCCTACAATCAGCGCTACCCCAAAGTCGACCTCGACCTGTCCACCGGGCCCTCCGGGACCATGCTCGAAGGCGTGCTGGCGGGGCGCCTGGTGGCGGCTTTCGTCGATGGCCCGGTGCTGCACCCCACGCTGGAAGGCATGCCGGTGTTCGAGGAGGAGATGGTGATCATCTCGCCCCTCAACCACGCCCCGGTCACCCGTGCCCAGGACGTCAACGGCGCGAGCATCTATGCCTTTCGCGCCAACTGCTCGTACCGTCACCACTTCGAGAACTGGTTTGTCCAGGACCAGGCGGTGCCCGGCAAGATCCACGAAATGGAGTCGTACCATGGCATGCTTGCCTGCGTCAGCGCCGGTGCCGGCCTGGCCATGCTGCCGCGCAGCATGCTCGACAACATGCCTGGCTGCAGCACGGTCTGCGCCTGGCCGATGCAGGAGCAGTTCCGCTACCTCAAGACCTGGCTGGTGTGGCGCCGGGGCACGGTTTCGCGCAGCCTGAGCATGTTCGTGAAACTTCTCGAAGAGCGGCGGGCGGCGTGAACATCAGCACGGTGTGAGGTCAAACATCAGGTAAGCCATCTCCTTGAGGAGGAGCTGACCATGCGTAACCATCACCATGCTGTGGGCGCCACGTTGCTGATCGCACTGGCGCTGCCCTGGACCCTGGCCGCTGGCGCAGAAGTCGACGACCACAACGCGCCGATCGACATGCAAGCCGTGCAAGTGCAGCCGCAGGAGCAGAATGGCGTGCGCTACCTGGCGGGCGGTATCGGCCAGGATGAGGCCAATGCCATACGCCGGACCCCGGGTTATGACCTGCACGTCGAACTGTCGACCGGTGCACACGGCCAGTTCGAGAGCGGCGCCGCAGTCGACATCCACAATGCACAAGGCAAGTCCGTGTTGAGCCTGCAGGATGCCGGGCCGTTGGTCTATGTCCAGCTGCCACCCGGCCAGTACCAGGTCATTGGCCAGGCGCAGGGTACAACGGTCCAGCAACGGGTCACGGTAAACGGCAAGACGCCTGTCACCGCAAGCCTGAACTGGCATTGAGCGTCCACGACGGGCGGAGTACATCTGTACTCCGCCTCGGCGGGGACCTGCCGCCATCAGCAGCTGGGGCACTACGGGTAAATTCAAGCAATGCTGGCAATTCACTTTCAACTTTCTGATTATCTGGACAATAATCAGAAAAGTATTACGCCGTGTGACCGGCTGCACCGTTCACCGCAAAAATCGAGGGGCCCTAGCCCCCACTTGCCCGTGTGACCATCAGGAGAAGTCATTGATGAAAACCCGTCTTGCCAGCACGCTGGCCGCCGCCCTATTGGTGCTCGGGGGCACCCCTCTGGCCCAGGCCGCAGAAATTTCCGGCGCTGTGGGTGCCACTAGCCAGGGCGACATGACGTACCGTCTCGGTATGGCGTTCGACTGGGACAAGCAGTGGATGAAAAGTGACATCGGCTTTGTGACGGGATATTGGGATGCGGCCTACACCTATTGGGAAGGTGGCGATGCCAGCGGCGCTCACTCGCTGTCGTTCAGCCCGGTGTTCACCTACGAGTTCAGTGGCTTCACCTACACCCCGTATGTCGAAGCCGGCATCGGCCTGGCGGCCTTTTCCAAGACCGATGTGGGTGACCAGCACCTGGGCTCATCGGTCAACTTCGAAGACCGCATCGGCTTTGGCCTGAAGCTGCCGGGTGCGCAGAAGGTGGGGCTCCGTCTGATGCACTACTCCAATGCCGGCATCAAGCAACCGAACGACGGTATCGAGTCCTACTCGCTGTTCTACAGCAAGAGCTTCTGATGCACGGGGCCGCCAGGCGGCCCCCTGTCATTTCAGAAGGTGTAGGCAACCCCAGCCTGCACCGTGCGCGGCGCACCCGGGTACACATAGGTGTTGAACGCACCCTCGTAATAGCCCTTGTTGAACAGGTTCTTCACGTCCAGGTTCAACCGCACGTGCTCGTTGACCTTGTAGAAGCTCAGCAAGTCAACCACGCTGTAGCGCTCCATGGTGTAGGTACTGGCCGCCGTCTGCCCGGCGCGGTCATCCACATACTTCACGCCAACCCCCAGCCCCAGGCCCTTGGCCAGCCCATCCTGGAACTCATAGGTGTTGAGCAGGCTGAAGCTGTTGCGCGGGATGTTCGCCAGGCGAGTGCCGGTGGGGAGGCTGTTGTCCTTGGTCACCTCGGCGTCGACATAGGCGTAGCCGCCGATCATCCGCCATTGCGGAGTCAGGTTGCCGGCGACGTTGATATCCAGGCCGCGGCTGCGCACTTCGCCGGCAGCGACGCTGTAGGTGCCGGTCGGGTCGTTCGGGTCTCGGGTGAGCACGTTTTCCTTGACGATGTGGTAGATCGCCGCGTCCACGCTCAGCTGGCGGTCGAGCGCTTCCCACTTCACGCCCAGCTCGTATGACTTGCCCTTCTCCGGGTCAAAGCCCGTGCCTTGCAGGCTCGCGCCGCTGTTGGGCTTGAACGAGCGCGCGGTGTTGGCGTAGATGGCAACCGTGTCGGTCAGGTCGTACATCAGGCCCAGGCGCGGGGTGACGCCGTTCTCGCCCTTGTTGAAGTCACCAGCATTGTTGAGCTTGTTGTCGTAGTCATGCTCGTAGCGCTCGAAACGCACCCCGGCGAGGGCTTTAAGGCGCTCGGTCAGGGCCACCTGGTCCTGGATGAATGCCGCCCAGGTCTTGAGGTTTTCCTTGTCATGGGTGGTGGTGCGGGTCAGGGCAGGGCGCGGCTGGCCCAGCACCGGGTCGAAAATGTCGATCGGGTAGGCACCGCTACCGGCGGCCGAACGCTGGATGATCGAGTTGTAGTCATAGTCTTCGTATTCGATACCGGTCAGCAGGGTATGGGCGAAACCGCCCGTGTCGAAGTGGCCGGTGAGGTTGAGCTGGTAGTCACGGTCGGTCCACTCCAGCTTGCGGTAGTTGAAGTTGCGCCCCAGCGTGCGACCGTCGGCCTGCAGGCCGTTGGCTTCCACCGCGTTGCCCTTGAGCGAGCCGTCCAGCCATTGCAGGCCACCGCCCAGCGTCCAGTTGTCGTTGAGCAGGTGCTCGAAGCGCAACTTGGCCATGTCGTTGTCGTTGTGCAGCAGGTTGTCGCTGCCTTTTTCCCAGACGTTGGTGTCCCGCGAAGCTGTGCCGATCTGGCCGGGCAGGCGAGTCAGGCCGCGATCCAGCGGGTGGTTGTTACGCATGAAGTCGCCTTCGAAGATGACCTTGGTGGCGTCGTTGACCTGCCAGCTGATCACCGGTGCAACGTCATAGCGCTCGCTTTCGACATCGTCGCGGAAGCTTTCGCCACCTTCGCCCAGTATGTTCAGGCGATACGCCAGCGAGCCATCGGCATTCAGCGGCCCGGTGGCGTCAAGGGTTGCCCGGTGCATGCCCTGGTCGTCGAACTGGCTGCCGAGGGTCACCTTGGGCTCGGCCAGCGGCTGCTTGCTGACCACGTTGAACGTACCTCCGGGGTCGCCACGGCCATACAAGCTGGTGGCCGGGCCGCGGATCACTTCGAGGCGCTCGACGGTGTTGGCGTCAGGGGCGTTGGGGTAGCCGCGGTTGATCGGGAAGCCGTTGCGGTAGAACTCGCCGGTGGTGAAGCCGCGCACGGTGAAGGTGGTCAGGCCCTGGCCGCCGAAGTTGTTGGCGCGGCCGACGCCACCGGCGTAGTCCAGGCCATCCTGCAGGCGGGTGGCGCCGGTGTCTTCAAGCACATCCCTGGGCACCACGCTGATCGATTGCGGGGTCTCGTGCAGGGCGGTGTCGGTGCGCGTTGCACTGGCCGAGCGGGTGGCCTTGTAGCCATCCACCGGGCCATCGGCGCGTTCGCTGTCGGCGCTGCTGGTGATGTTCAGGGCCTTGAGTTCGATCTGGGCGGGTTCGCCGACAGGTTCAGGCTCGGCAAAGGCCAGCGGGGAGATAGCTTGAAGCACACAAAGCGAAACGAACGTGCGACGCATCGACGGTACGATCCTGGAGTAGGGCGCTGAGGGGGAGTGGGGGAAGCGCTGAGAAACTACTACGAATCATTATCAAATGCATTCTTTTTAATTAGAACTGGTGTGCCAGATACCGTGCACTTGGCAGGGCCGGCCTCTTCGCGGGCACGCCCGCTCCCACAGCGGCCCCGCAGCCCATCAGGCTGGTGGTATACCTGTGGGAGCGGGCGCGCCCGCGAAGAGGCCGGTTCAGGCAGCCGAACGCTCAGCGAGCGCCCTTTATGGCCAGCACATTGCGCAACGGATGCTCCAGCACATGCGCCGTGGTTCCACCCAGGAATGTCTGCATCGCATCATGCCGATGGCTGCCCATCACGATCACATCGACCCGGCTGTGGCTGACGAACTGGGCAATCGCGCGGATCGCCGCACCCTCGACAAAATGCCGTCGCTCCAGCGGAATCTGGTGGTGGTCGCCCAGCCGGTTGAACGCCGCCCGCTGCGCCGTGCGCACACTGCCATCGAAGCCTGGCATGGTGACGGTGCCGGCACCAAAGTCGGCGATATGGGTCTTGGCTGCATCGCACACATGCAGCAGGTGCAGTTCAGCGTTGCATTGCAGGGCCAGGGCATGGGCGCTGTGGATCACCTGATCGTCCAGATGCTCGCCGGTACCCAGGCAGTTGAGGTCCACCGCCGCCGCAATCTGCCGGGGCAGCGGCAGGCGGATGTCGCTGACCAGGTGCACGGCCACCGGGCTTTGCTTGAGCAATTGCCAATCCAGCGGCGTGACCAGCAAGCGCTTGAGTACCGGTTCGTGCTGCACGTCCTTGATCAGCAGGTCGCAACCGAGCCGTTCGATGCGTTCAAGCACGCTGCCCAGCGGGTCGCGGGTCAACAGCAGTTCGGTGGAGACATCGAGCCCGGCGTTGCCCAGTTGCTCGGCTTCGTCGGCCAGCCACTGGCGGTTGTCGCCAAGTAGCCGCTCACGCTCGCGGCCGTCGCTCATCAGGCCAAAGGTGTCGACATCGTCGACGAACACGTTGATATCCAGCAGGGCACCACTGGACTCGGCCAACGCCGCCGCGCGCTGCAGCGCCGGGGTATGGCGCATTTGCGGGCCGAGCATGACGAACAGACGCTTGAACTGGCTCATCGCACACCTCCACGTGTGGCAGCCCCCCGGTTCATGCCATGTCATCTGGTCTGTACAGTCTAGACCCCGTTCGTTGCGAGCACCCGAGCGCGGCCCAAGCCCTAGCGAGGCTTCTCTGCAGCTTCCTGCCAGCCCCCACCCAGTGCGGCATACAGGTTCACTTCCGCCACCAGTTGCGCCAGACGATCACTGATCAGCCCTTGCTGGGCGGTGAACAGCGAGCGCTGGGCATCAAGAAAGGTCAGGCTGCTGTCCACGCCATTGCGGTAGCGATGCTCGGCCAGGTCGTAGTAACGCTGGTTCGACGCCACCAGCTCGCGCTGGGCCTGCAACTGCCGCTGGTAGGTCGCCCGTGCCGCCAGGCCATCGGCCACTTCCTGAAACGCGCCCTGGATGGCCTTCTGGTACTGCGCCACCTGGATGTCCTGCTGCAACGTTGCATAGTCCAGGCTGGCGCGCAGGCTGCCGGCGGTGAAGATCGGCAGGCTGATCTGAGGCTGGAACAGCCAGGTGCCGCTGCCGCCGTCGAACAGGCCGCTCAGCTGCGGGCTGGTGCTGCCGGCGTTGGCGGTAAGGCTGATGCTGGGGAAGAACGCCGCCCGCGCCGCGCCGATGTTGGCGTTGGCCGCGCGCAGCTGGTATTCCGCCTGGACGATATCCGGGCGGCGGCGCAGCAGGTCTGAAGGCAAGCCCGCTGGCAGCCCGGCGATCTGCTCGTCGGCCAGGGGCAGGGCGGCCAGGTCGCCCTCCACCGGCGTACCCACCAGCAAGGTCAGCTGGTTGAGGTCCTGGGCCACCTGGCGTTGGTAGCGCGCCACCGTGGCCCGGGTGCTGTCGACGCTGGTGCGCGACTGGATCTGGTCCAGCGCCGATACCGTGCCGGCACGGCGCTGGGCGCTGGTCAGGCGCAGGCTGCGCTGGTCGGCGGCCAGGGTTTCCTGCGACAGCACCAGCAGCTCCTGATCGGCCCGCCAGGTCAGGTAGGCGCTGGCTACACTGGCCACCAGGCTCAGCTGAGTGCTGCGCCGCGCCTCTTCACTGGCCAGGTACGTCAGCAGCGCCTGGTCGCTGAGGCTGCGCACGCGGCCGAACAGGTCCAGTTCGTAGGCACTGATGCCCAGCGTCGCGGCGTAGGTCGAGCTGATCATGCCCTGGTCGGTACCGGTCATGCCACGGGGCAGGTACTGGCGCTTGCCCTGGGCATCGGCCGACACCTTAGGCAGCAGGTCGGCACGCTGGATGCGGTACTGGGCGCGGTAGGCCTCGACGTTCAGTGCAGCCTCGCGCAGGTCGCGGTTGTTGGCCAGCGCGCGGTCGATCAGTTGGCGCAGCACCGGGTCCTGGAACACCTGGCGCCAGTCCTCGGCGTGCTGGCGCGCCAGCGCGTCGCCCTGATAGGCCGGGCCTTGCGGGAACTGCTCGGGCACAGGGGCGGCGGGGCGCTGATAGTCCGGTACCAGGGAGCAGCCGCACAGCAGCACGGCGCACAGGGAAAGGGCATGTCGGGGCATCAAGGGGCTCTCGTACGGTCAGGCGCCGGCCATCCATTTCGCCAGCCCATGGCGGCCACTGACCCCCAGCTTGGCGGTGGCGCGCTTGAGGTAGGTTTCGATCGAACTGTTTTTCACATTCAGCTTCTGCGCCAGTTCCGGCACCGTGCCGCCGGTCAGCAGGCCGAGGCACACTTCCTCTTCACGGCTGGAAAGCCTGACAGCTTCCTGGACCAGGCGCTCGCCAAAGCAGTGGCGCAACGACCCCGCTTCAACGTCGGCCAGGGGCGAGCCGACGCGGCGCGGCAAGCCCTGGCCGAGCAGCTGGCCATGGTGC
Organism: Pseudomonas sp. NBRC 111130; assembly: GCF_001320485.1. Classification (NCBI taxonomy): domain Bacteria; kingdom Pseudomonadati; phylum Pseudomonadota; class Gammaproteobacteria; order Pseudomonadales; family Pseudomonadaceae; genus Pseudomonas; species Pseudomonas sp. NBRC 111130. The sequence goes on along the minus strand of NZ_BCBG01000022.1, from coordinate 7,237 downwards.
TCGACCAGTGGCAGCAAGGTGTCGGAAAGGCTCTTCAGGTGTGACAGTTCAGCCAAAGAAAACGCCCGTTGCTCTGGCAGCCGATGGAAACAGATGACCCAGCGTCGGTCACCGCTGCACGACACCAGGTGGCACTGGTGGGGATGCTGGGCGTCCAGCGGTGCCTTGAACTCGATCAGCAGCGGGTCGTCCATCTGCATGATGCTCTGCAGCAACGGGTGGCGCAGTGGTTCGCTGCCCGGCCGTTGCTGCTCCAGGCCGGCACTGCCCAGCAGCCGGATGTGGCTGATACGGGCCTGGCGCGGGTCCAGGGTCCATTCGCTCAGCTCGAGCCTGTGGACCGGTACCTGGGCATCGACCAGGCATAACATCTGTGCGGCGAAGCCTTCGGCGCCGGTACTGGCGATCAGTTCGCCCAGTTGCAGGTACAGCCGAGGGTCGGGGCGGTGTGCGAGGCTGGCAGTCAGCTTCATATCCTTTCTTCCTTGATTCAAAGCGTTACGGCGGGTGGTCGCGCAGTCGAGGGCTCCGGATGACGGGGTAGGTGACGGTATTCAAGCCCGCAGCGGGGGCTGCGTCTGTAATGGAAAACCGGGACAGAAAATGCCATCAAAGACGACGTGGCGAGTGGGGCATGAAACAGTGGCGAATGCGCAATACGCCCCGACCAGCCGGTCAATTGGCGTCATTAGCCTGACGTTTCGCGCCCGTTTCCTGCCGAATGGCGTGGGCGTAAGCCATCAAGGGCGGCACGCTATGGTTGATTTCCTACAGGCTTTTCAGCAGCTTTTGATACACGCTCCGGTTGTCCGGGTTTAAGGGGCCATACAGTGCGGGGAGGGGGTGCTTGAATCCGCGGATGATCAAGCCAAGAAGGACCTGCCCCCCCATGCCTGCCGCCGAAACCTTTGCCCTGACCGTTGCCCAGCGTGATATCTGGCTGGACCAGATCGGCCACGGCGACTCGCCGCTGTACAACATCGGCGCCTATGTCGAGTTCGACGGTGGGTTGGATGTCCCGCGGTTGCGCCAGGCGCTGGCGCACCTGGTGGCGCTGCACGAAGGCTTGCGCACGGTGCTGCTGGCGCCAGAGGGCCAAGGGGGCGTGCCGCGTCAGTGCTTTGCCGAAACGCTGACGGTGGCGTTAGCCGAACATGACCTGCGCGGTGTCGAAGACCCCATGGCCGCCGCCCGGTCGTTGCTCGACAGTTTTATGCAAAAACCTTTTGCACCGGGCGCCGGTGCCTTGTGGGGTACGCAGTTGATCAGGCTTGGCGAGCAGCGCTACCTGTTGGCGCTGCAGGCGCATCACCTGATTCTCGACGGCTGGGGTGTGGACCTGTGGTTCAAATGCATCGCCGACTACTATGGCCTGCTGGGCCAGGGCGCACCTTTGCCGGAAAGCGCGCCCGGTTACCGTGAGTTCGTCGAAGACGACAGCCAATACCAGGCGTCGGCACGCCATGCGCGTGACCGTGACTATTGGCTTGGCAAGTACCAGCAGTTGCCCGATGCCTTGCTGGCGCCGCGTGAGCGCGGGCGGTTGTCGGCTGGTGAGCCCAGCGCGGCCCTGGAGCTGCCCTTCGACAGCCAGCTGCTGGCGCGCATGAACGCACTGGGCAGCGAACTGCAGGCGTCGGCCTTCCACGTGCTGCTGGCGGCAATGCACGTGTGCTGCACCCGCACCTGGCAGCGCGACCAGTGGGTGGTCGGCGTGCCGGTGCGCAACCGTGCCAGCGCGCGCTTCAAGTCGACCCTCGGGCTGTTTACCCAGGTCAGCGCCTTGCGCATGGATTTTGGCCGCAGCCAGTCCTTTGCCGAACTGGTGCGCAGCATTCGCGATGCACTCAAGCAGGACTTTCGTCACCAGCGCTACGCCCTCAGCGAGTTGAACCGCACGCTTGGCGCCCTGCGCGAAGAGCGGCCGCAGCTGTTCGAACTGATGGTGTCCTATGAAGAAGATGGCAACGCGCTGCGCTTTGGCGGCGCTTGCGGCCATACGGTGATGATCTGCAACAGCCACGAACCGACGCCCCTGAGCCTGCACCTGCGCAGCAACCTGCACAGCGGCAAGGCCCATCTGCACCTGGTGCACAACCTGGCCTGGTTCAGCAAGGACGAGGTCGCCGCCTTGGCCGAGCGGCTCCTGCACGTGTTGCGGCAGGGGCTGGAGCAACCCGCGCTGAGCGCCGCCGATTTCGACCTGATAACGGCCGCTGAACAGCGGCAGCTGCAGCATTGGCACCAGGCGGCGATTGCCCAGGGGCAGCCGGAGCTGTTGATCCACCGACGAATCGAAGCCCAGGCCAGGCGTCGGCCAGCGGCGCTGGCGGCCGTGCACGGTGGCCAGCGCCTGAGCTACGGCGAGCTGAACGGCCTCGCCAATCAGCTGGCGCGGCGGCTGATCGGCCTGGGCGCAGGCCCGGACCTGCGGATTGCCGTCGTGGCCCAGCGTGGGCTGGATACCCTGGTCGGCCTGCTGGCGGTGCTCAAGGCTGGCGCCGCCTACGTGCCGATCGACCCGGCGCATCCGCAGGAACGCCTGGCCTACCTGCTTGAAGACAGCGCGCCGTGCGTGGTGCTGACCCATTCCCGGTTCAGTGCACGCCTGCCAGCCCACGGCCTGCCGCAGATCGAACTGGACCGCTGCACCTGGCAAGCGCCGAGTGCCGAGGCGCCCGCCGTCCCACAGCTGGCAGCGGGCAATCTGGTGTATGTCATCTACACCTCCGGCTCCACGGGCCTGCCCAAGGGCGTGATGGTCGAGCACCGCATGCTGGCCAACCTGGTCGACTGGCACTGCAACGCCTTTCACCTTGGCCCGGGCCGCCACCAGTCGAGCCTGGCCGGTTTCGGCTTCGATGCCATGGCCTGGGAAATCTGGCCAGCCTTGTGCAGCGGCGCGACCCTGCACCTGGCGCCGGTACGCGAGGGCGGCGAAGACATCGACGCCTTGCTGCACTGGTGGCGCGAGCAGCCGCTGGACGTGAGCTTCCTGCCGACGCCGGTGGCCGAACATGCCTTCGCCCAGGGCGAACTGCACCCGACCCTGCAGACCCTGCTGGTCGGCGGCGACCGCCTGCGCCGCCTGGCCCGCGAACGCCGTTACCGGGTGGTCAACAACTACGGCCCCACCGAAGCCACCGTGGTGGCCACGTCGGGCGAAGTGCAGGCCGGGCAGCCGCTGCACATTGGCGGGCCGGTCGCCAACACCCGGCTGTACGTGCTGGACGAGCAGCAGCAATTGCTGCCCCTTGGCGCTGTCGGTGAGTTGTACATTGCCGGCCATGGCGTGGCACGCGGTTACCTGAACCGCCCCGAGCTGACTGCCGAGCGCTTTCTCGACGACCCGTTCAGTACGCACCCCGGGGCGCGTATGTACCGAAGCGGCGACCTGGTGCGCTGGCGGGCCGACGGCACCCTGGAATACCTCGGGCGCAACGACGACCAGGTGAAGATCCGCGGCGTGCGGGTCGAGCTGGCCGAAATCGAAGCCGCGCTGAACAGCCATGTGGCCGTGCGCGAAAGCGTGGTGCTGCTGCGCGAGGGGCAGTTGCAGGCCTGGTACATCGGCGCCTGTGCGGTAACGCCACGCGCGTTGCACGAGCACTTGCGCGAGCGCTTGCCTGCCACCTTGCTGCCCGTGGCCTACGTCAGCCTGGCCGGCTGGCCGCTGACGGCCAACGGCAAGCTCGACCGTCGCGCCTTGCCGGCGGCGGACGAAACCGCGAAAGTACGCCGCGAGCATGAGGTCCCCCAAGGCGACATCGAAGCGCGGCTGGCCCTGCTCTGGGCCGAGCTGCTGCAGGTCGAGCGGGTAGGGCGCCAGGATCACTTCTTCGAGTTGGGTGGCCATTCGCTGCTGGCGGTGCAACTGATCGAGCGCATGCGCCAGCAAGGCCTGCAGGCTGACGTGCAGGTGCTGTTCGGCCAGTCGACCCTGGCCAGCCTGGCGGCTGCCGTGGTGGTCGGCGAGATTGCAACGGTGCCCGCCAATGGCGTGCAGCCGGGATGCCAGCGCATTACCCCCGAGATGCTGCGGTTGACCACGCTCGACCAGGCAACCATCGAGCAGATCGTCGCGACAGTGCCGGGTGGCGCCGCCAATGTGCAGGAAATCTACCCACTCGCGCCGCTGCAGCAGGGGCTGCTGTACCACCATGTCAGCGAAGCCCGGGACCCCTACCAGCAGCAGGTGCTGTTTGCCTTCAATAGCCACGCGCACCTGCAGGCCTTTGTCGAGGCGCTGCAAAAGGTGATCGAGCGCCATGACATCCTGCGCACCAGCCTGGCCTGGGAAGGGCTGCAGCAGCCCCAGCAGGTGGTCTGGCGCCAGGCCCGCCTGCCAGTGGAAAGCTGGCCTGTACCGGCGTCGGGCGATCTGGGCGCGCAGTTGTGCCAGGCCTTCGACCCGCAGCAGCGGCCGCTGGACCTGCGCCAGGCACCGATGATGGCGATGGTCACCGCCGAAGACCCGGGCCAGGGCCGCTGGCTGGGCTTGCTGCGCTTCCACCATCTGGTCAACGACGCGGTTTCCCTGCAGGTGCTGCTGGGCGAACTCGAAGCCTTCATGCAACAGCGCGGTGGGCAGTTGCCGGTACCGGTGCCGTACCGCGACTACGTGGCACTGAGTGGCGATGCCGAACGGCAGGCGCGTCACGAAAGCTATTTCCGCGAGCAGCTGGCTGGCGTCGAGCCGCTGGCAGCGATCCCCGGGCTGGGCGGGAAAGCGGTCGACGAAAACGACCTGCACAGCCATAGCGCCACGCTGGACGTCGCGCTCAGCGAGCGCTTGCGCCAGCAGGCGCGTCGCCACGGCGCCAGCCTGGCCAGCCTGTTGCACCTGGCCTGGGCCCAGGTGCTCGGCAGCTTGTCGGGCCGTGACGAGGTCATGCTCGGGACCGTGCTGCTGGGCCGGACCATGGCCGGTGACGGCGCCGACCGCGCCCTGGGCATGTTCATCAACAGCCTGCCGCTGCGCATCAACCTGGCCGGGGGGCCGGCAAGCCTGGCCCTGGCCGAGACCCATGCACGGCTTGCCAGCCTGCTCGGCCACGAAGATGCACCCTTGTTGCTGGCCCAGCGCTGCAGCGGGCTGCCCGCCGGTACTTCGCTGTTCCAGGGCCTGATCAACTACCGCCAGGGCGCCTTGCCGCACGGCGAGGTGCTGCCGGGCGTGACCTTGCTGCAGGCCAGCGAAGTGCTCAGCCACGGCCTGGTGCTGAGCGTCGACGACCTGGGTGACGCGCTGCAGCTTGGCCTGCGAGCGCCCCGTGCAGTCGGCGCGCCACGAGTGCTGGCCAGCCTGCTGACGACCCTGCGCCAGTTCGCCGACGGTATGGATAGCCCTTTGACGACGCTGTGCAGCGTGCCGGGCGACGAGCTGGAACGTCTGCTGCACACCTTCAACCGCAGCGAAGACCGCCTCAGCCCGCTGGCCAGCACACTGCCTGCACTGTTCGAGGCCCAGGTGCGGCGCACCCCACTGGCCCTGGCCGTGCAAACGGATGACGCGGCCCTCGACTACTATACCCTCAACGCCCAGGTCAATCGCCTGGCCCATCGCCTGATCGGGTTGGGCGTCGTTGCTGATTCGCGGGTGGCGATCTGCGTCGAGCGCGGCGTGTCGATGATGGTCGCGCTGCTGGCGGTGCTCAAGGCCGGTGGTGCCTATGTGCCGCTCGACCCGGGCTATCCGCTCGAGCGCCTGCGCTTCATGCTCGATGACAGCGCACCCACCGTGGTGCTGGTGCACGCGGCCACGCGGGGGCTGTTCGACACGCTCGTCACGCCGATGCTCGACCTTGACGATGACGCTTGGCACGCGTGCAGTGCCGAAAACCCGCATGTGCCGGAACTCGGGCCGTCCCGGCTGGCCTACGTGATGTACACCTCCGGCTCCACCGGTACGCCAAAGGGCGTGATGGTCGAGCACCGCGGCCTGTGCAACCTCATGCACTGGGGCTCGCAGATCTGCCCGCCGCAGCCGGGCGGGGCGTTGCTGCAGCGGGCGCCGTTCAGTTTCGACGGTTCGGTCTGGGAGCTGTTCTGGCCGCTGGTGGCCGGGCTGCGGCTGGTCTTGGCCCGGCCTGACGGGCACCGTGACCCGGCCTATCTGGTGCAGTTGGTCCAGGCCCGGCAGGTAACGATCATGAAGTTCGTACCGGCGCTGCTGCATCAGTTCCTGGAGGAGCCGGGCGTGGAGCGTTGCAGCAGCCTGACCGACCTGTTCTGTGGCGGTGGCGAGCTGACCCTGGCGCTGCTGCAGCGCATTCGCCAATGCCTGCCGAAGGTCCGCGTGCACAACGTCTATGGGCCCACCGAGGCGACGGTCGACAGCACCGCCTGGACCTTGCAGCCCTTCGAACCGTTGCCCGCGCTGGCACCACCGATTGGCCGGCCGATCGCCAACACCCGCCTCTATGTGCTCGACGCCCATGACCGTCCGGTGCCGCTGGGGGCGGTGGGCCAGTTGCACATTGGCGGCGTTGGCGTGGCCCGAGGTTACCTGGGCTTGCCGCAGCTGCAGGCCGAACGTTTCATCGCCAGCCCCTTTGTCGAGGGCGACCGGCTGTATCGCACCGGCGATCTGGTGCGTTACCGACAGGACGGTGAACTGGACTTCGTCGGGCGCAACGACTTCCAGGTCAAGCTGCGTGGGCTGCGTGTGGAGCTGGGCGAGATCGAGGCTGCGCTGGCGGCGCACCCGGTGATCGGGCAAAACGTGGTGCTGATGCGCGAGGAGCGCCTGGTGGCGTACTTCACTTGCCGCGATGGCTGCCCGCCGCCCGCCCTGGAGGTGCTGCGCAGCCACCTGCTGGCGCGCATGCCCGAGTACATGGTGCCGCAGGCGTTCGTCGCGCTGGCCGAACTGCCGTTGAGCCCCAATGGCAAGGTCGACCGCCGGGCCCTGCCGGCGCCGGGGCCAGAGGCTGTGATCAGCCGGGAGTACCAGGCGCCGCAGGGCGACCTGGAAACCGCATTGGCATCGATCTGGACCGAAGTGTTGAAGATCGAGCAGGTGGGGCGTGAGGATAATTTCTTCGAGCTGGGTGGGCATTCGTTGCTGGCGGTGAGCCTGGTGGCGCGCATGCGCCAGGCCGGGTTGCACGTCGATGCCCGGACCTTGTTCAGCCAGCCGACATTGGCGGGGCTGGCGGCCAGTACCAGTCGGGAGCAGGTGGCGGTGGTGATACCGCAGACGACCATTCCGAGCCTGGGGGGGAAGCGGCGGCGG